>JAOZVK010000673.1 GCA_029938185.1 Bacteroidales bacterium
ATGGTTATAATTTTCTTATTAACATATTTTTTTACAAGTTTTGTAAAAAAATCAATACTAAATTTATCCGAAAAATCTGAAAAAATTGAAAAACAAAACCTCCAAATTAAACAAGTAGTCGAAAAAGTAAAACAAAGTGCGGTAAATTTGAATGATGCAAGCGGTCAGTTATCGTCAATATCACAAGAGATTTCTCAAAACGCCAATGAGCAAGCCACCACAACCGAAGAAGTATCATCGTCAATGGAACAAATGCTTGCAACAATAATAAATAATACTGAAAACGCCGAAAATACAAGTCTAAAATCTGATAAATCATCAACTCAATTACAAAAAAGCAGTAAAATAATTATGCAAACAATAGACCTTGTAAATCAAATTTCACAAAAAACAAAAGTAATATCTAAAATCTCAAAGAAAACAGACATCCTAGCTATAAATGCAGCAATTGAAGCCGCTCGTGCCAGAGAATACGGCAAAGGTTTTGCTGTTGTAGCAGATGAAATAAGAAAACTTGCAGAAAAAAGCAGAACAGTATCTGATGAAATTGAAAAACTATCAAAGTCTGGCAAAGATATGTCGCAAATTGCCAGAAAAGTTCTTGAAAAAAGTTTACGAGAAATTGCCGAAAATGCAAATTTAATGCAAAACATTGCAGCAGCAAGCCAAGAACAAAACACAAATGCAAACATGATAAACAGTTCAATACAGAAATTAACTGGAACAACAAATGAAAATTCGGCTTCGGCAGAAGAAATGTCAGCTTCGGCAGAACAATTATCGGCACAAGCCGAACAATTAAAAGAAATAATTAACTATTTTAGTAAAGTTTAAATAATAAGTTCTGTTTTTTAAGACAGTTATCTTTTTCTTTTACAAGCTTTGAAAATTCCTTAATAATGGATTATTCAGGGACTTTTCAAAGTGAAGTAAAAGGAAAAAAGAACAAGTTAAAATCTGAAGTTATTTTTTAATCTGTACTGGTTTGTTACATTTTGCCAGTTTAAAACTGTCGGTGTGGTATTGAAGCCACGCCGACAGTAGGCAATTATGTTATTGATTTTCATTGCAATTTTAAAAATATAACAACTTACAACGAATATAATTAAGAATATGTGACATGTTTCAAACCACAACAATTTATTTCTTAATCTTTACTTAATACAAATTAATAATACAAATTAATAATTGAAATTATGGAATTATACAATGATAAATTTATAAAGTATATTTATGAAAAGGAAAATTCGTTACTGGAATTTTATTGGAGTAATGAGACAAAAGATATGCCTGATGAAAAATACAAAGACCTTATGTTAAAAGGTATAGAATTTGTGAAATTATATAATCCAAAATATGTAATAAATAATTCTAAGAAAAAGACATACGTAACAACTGTTGAAATGCAAAAGTGGGCAGCAGAAAATGCCTTATCAAAAATGTTTAAAAACGAAGTTGTTAAATTTGCAATAGTTGAAAGTGAAGACGTGCTTATACAACTCTCTACCGAACAAGCTGTTGAGGAAGATGAAGACAAAAAATACGGTGTTATGTTTTTCGATAGCGAAGAAAAAGCCCGAAAATGGTTGTTAGGAAAATAAAACGAATTAAAACAACAAATCAAGACAATAATATTGTGGTATTTTGTCTGGATAGAATAACAAAATCATGACAACAGACTGAATACAAGAGCCACTAACATATTGCAAGCCATGTAAGTTGTCAAAAATTTTAATGATATTATAATACCTATTTCATTTAATCACAATACAAACCATACTATTATGTCAATTCACAAACAAGTAAGAAAAGTAACAACTCATGTTTTACATGAAATGAAACTAAGAAATGAAAAAATAGCAATGCTAACAGCATATGATTATTCTATGGCACGAATAATAGATAATGCAGGAATTGACATTATACTTGTTGGTGATTCTGCATCAAATGTAATGGCAGGACACGAAACAACTATACCAATTACTCTCGATGAAATGATATACCACGGAAGTTCGGTAGTTAGAGCTGTAAAAAGAGCATTAGTTGTTGTCGATTTACCATTTGGAACATATCAAGGAAACTCAAAACAAGCTCTGTCTTCGGCTATAAGAATAATGAAAGAAACAGGTGCACATGCAATTAAAATGGAAGGCGGATTAGAAATTAAAGAGTCAATTGTTAGAATATTGTCGGCTGGTATTCCAGTTATGGGGCATTTAGGATTAACTCCGCAATCAATACATAAATTTGGAACTTATGTAGTAAGAGCAAAAAAAGAAAAAGAAGCCCAAAAACTTATTGAAGATGCATATACACTTGAAGAAACAGGATGTTTTGCAATAGTACTCGAAAAAATTCCTTCGACTCTATCATCTCAAGTAACCAAAAATATAAAAATCCCAACTATTGGCATTGGCGCAGGTCCAAGTACTGATGGACAGGTACTTGTTATTCACGACCTACTTGGTATAACACAAGAGTTTTCCCCAAGATTTTTACGTAGATACCACAATTTATTTACCGAAATAAAAGGAGCAGTTCGCAATTATATTAATGATGTTAGGTCAAATGACTTTCCAAACGAAAAAGAATCATATTAAGGTATCTTGAACTATACTTTCAATGGTTCAATGGTTCAATGGTTCAATGGTTCAATGGTTCAATGGTTCA
>JAOZVK010000674.1 GCA_029938185.1 Bacteroidales bacterium
TGTAAGAATAAAATTAGCATGATACAAATTTATTGATTATTAACACCCCAGTCTTTGACCTATTTAATGTGGCTTACGCATTTTTGTATACGAATGTATTACAGTTGGTTGGATAAATTCGAATACCAAAAAACTTCGAGCTGTGCAATCAAAGTCCTTACAGGCTTTGATTGCACAGCTCGAAAAATATAAAAAAAAAGAATAAAATTAGAACTAATAATATTGTTATAATTTATTAATTTTTATAAGCCCAGCCAAAGGCTCGAATAGCTTATTTTTTAATATTTTTAATACCATTTTCAATTCTTATAATACTTTCATTTTTTCCAAGAACTTCCAAAATATCAAATAAATGTGGACCTTTTGAAGCTCCTACAATAACAAGTCTAAGAACATTTAACACCTGTCCCATACTATAACTATTATCCAAAATATGTTTTTTAATTTCATTTTCGATATTTGGACTAATAAACTCATTTATATTATTAAGTTTTTGTATAATTTCTTTTAAAAATATTGGACTATTTGCTTTCCAACGTTTTCTAACAACTTTAGCATCATACTCGTTTGGAGCGACATAGAAAAACGATGTTTGTTCCCAAAAATCTTTAATAAAAACAAGTCTTTCTTTAACAAGCGAACAAATTTTTTCAGTTTTTTCTAAATCACAATTAATATTCTTTTTTTTGAGTAAACTATCAAACTGTATTGCCAATTCATTATCAGAATATTGTCTTAAATACTGTTGATTAAACCATTTAGCTTTATCTGGGTCAAATTTTGAACCCGATTTTCCTACTTTTTCCAATGAAAAATCATTTATTAATTCATTCATTGAATAAATTTCTTTTTCGGTACCCGGATTCCAACCAAGCAAAGCAAGCAAATTAACAAAGGCTTCGGGAAAATATCCATTTTCTCTATATCCCTGCGAAATTTCATTATCAGAGTTTATCCACTCCAGAGGAAAAACAGGAAATCCCATTTTATCACCATCTCTTTTGCTGAGCTTACCTTTTCCGTTTGGCTTCAACAATAAAGGAAGGTGCGAAAACTCTGGCATAGTATCTTCCCATGCAAAAGCTTTATATAACAAAACATGTAGCGGTAAAGATGGCAGCCACTCCTCGCCCCTAATAACATGAGTAATTTCCATAAGATGGTCATCTACAATGTTTGCTAAGTGGTATGTTGGCATTCCGTCCGACTTAAATAAAACCTTATCATCAAGAATTGAAGTATTAAAAACAACTTTTCCTCTTATTTTATCAATAACTTCAATGGTTTCGTTTTCGGGCATATTAAATCTAATAACATATGGGTGTCCAGATTCAATTAATTTATTAACTTCATCGCTACTCAATGTTAGAGAGTTTCTCATTACCGAACGTGTTTCTGCATTATATTGTTGGTTCGAGCGTTTTTGCACTTTCAGGTTTTTACGCATTGTTTCAAGCTCGCTTGGAGTATCAAATGCATAATATGCACTTCCATTTTTAACTAAAATATCAATATATTTTTGGTATATTTCTTTTCGTTCCGACTGTCTGTATGGACCATAGTTTCCACCTTCGTTTACACCCTCTTCTATTTCTATACCACACCATTTTAGAGAGTCTATAATATATTGTTCGGCTCCTTCTTCATATCTTTTTTGGTCGGTATCTTCAACTCGTAAAATAAAAACTCCATTGTTGTTTTTTGCAAACAAATAGTTAAACAATGCTGTTCTTACTCCTCCCATATGTAAAGGTCCTGTTGGACTTGGTGCAAATCGTACTCTTACCGTGTTCTGTGTCATTATTAATATTTTTTATGGTTTTTGACCTGTTTAATACTAGGTGTAAATCAATTCGTAATTTGTAATTTATAATTAGTCATTTCCTATCCTATTTAGTGTTGCAGGCTACCAGTTGTTAGTTGGGCGCTTTTAACCGCAAAGTTACACAAAGTTTCGCGCAAAGTTTCGCAAAATTATGTAAAGATTCACTTTATGATTAAAACTACTTGAAAAACAAGATAGTCCAACCTTAGGTGGTTTGCCCAATGATGTAAGTACAAAAAAAAATCGACACTCATCTTATATAAATAGCTGTGTATCTGTATTATACAAAAGCATATAAGCCACATTAACTAGGTCGAAGACCTCGTTTAGCATTTTAAGGCTACCCGCGTAAAGTTGGACAGTGTTGTTTATCAGGTGTTTCGTAACAGGATAAAAATCAATCCTGTAAATCCTGTAAATCCTGTCAAAAAAAAAAAATAATGTCCAATACTAAACGTGTAGCCGTGTTGCAAAAGTAGAAAAAATATTTACTTCACCGAGCTTTATTTATGCACAAATTCTTTTTCACTTTCTAATTAACTGATAATCAGCAATAGCAAAAATTATTTAGGCAAAAGCAAGATAAAAAGACTCGAAGAGTCATTTTTTTTTATACTTTTGTTAAAAAGGTTTTTGAGCAAAACAGAATATGAGTTTTATTGACAACAAAAATACAATTGTACTTTTAATTGGTGTTTCTGAATATCCAAACGATATGGCAGATACTCCATTGAAGTCTATTCCTAATATTGAGGTCAATATAAAAGAGATTAAATCAATATTGCTTGATGAAAATATTATTGGTATTCCCAAAAAAAATATTATTGTTTCGCTAA
>JAOZVK010000212.1 GCA_029938185.1 Bacteroidales bacterium
ACCAATAGGTCATCGCTTTGCGATTTTATTGACTTTATGGATGGACACTAATTAAATAATTGAATAATTGTACCATTGTATCATTGAATAATTAAATAATTGTATCATTGCACCATTGTACCATTGAATAATTGTATCATTGTACCATTTAAAGTATAGCATCAATTGTATTAGTAAATTTTATACCCATTTGTTTAGCTTGATTATATATAGGGTCTGCAATTGTTTCAAATCCAACAACATTTGACATTGTATCTTCAAGAATAATAAATTTTTCGGCAAGTCCGGGAGCTTCATTAATAACTTGTTTTAGGCTATTTGCAACACAATGCGATTTAGCTTCGCCCGATAAATAAACATTTTGGTATGTTTCGAGTGTTTTTATTAATCCTTGATTAAGTTGAGTTTCTGGTCTTTTAGAATCAGGAATTTGAGCTTGAAATGCGCCAAAATGTTCCGAAAAAGGAAAAGTTCCTTTTGCTACAACCTGAAAAAACTTACCATTCACAGTCCATTCCTCTATTGCATTCATAAGAGGCTGATAAATAGCTGCTCCCTCCGAACCAATAACACAATGTACAGGCCATATTACGTGAGGAAATTCGCCTTGAGCTTCCAATGCTTTCAAGTAGTTTAAACATCGTTTTGGGTCGAAGCGTGCAGTCCAAATACCTGCTTCTACATCTTTTGATGAAATTACTGTAAAAGGTGCTGGAAAGTTTCCATTTTTGTCTTGCCAGAAATTAGGATGAGCAATATCATTTGGCTGATGCGAATCTAATGTTACACCTATAAAATCTATTTCAGATTTATTGTTTAATATCCATGTTGCCAAACGGGTCATATCTTTCTCTGCTCCTTCAACATATAGTGAGCCTCTATTATTTACATTAGCATCACCCTTATTACAAAACGAATTTTGAGGGTCGATAATTAATAATGCATTTTTTTTCATATATTTTAGATTTATTTTTGTTTTTAATTAATTGATAATCAGTAATATTAAATTATAGTTTTAACATTAACAAACTGGTATCAATTATTAATCAAAGTATTGTACCATTGTATCATTGAATAATTGTACCTTTTAAAATATAGGTCAAAGACCTTTATTTAGGCGTAAGCAATGTAAAAAGGCTCGAAGAGTCATATTTTTCTTTATCAAATTTGTAAAACCAGGCAGCTTTGTGAGCTACATTTGTTTGTTTTTCATCTAATTTTATCAAAATATCCATAGATAATATTTTTTTTCTAAAATTTCTTTTATCCAAATCTATTCCTAAAATTGTTTCATAAAGCTGTTGAAGTTCTGTTAATGTAAACTTTTCGTTTAGAAGTTCAAAACCAATTGGTTGATATTTAATTTTACTCTTCAATCTTTTTATTGCTACATCAAAAATCATTTCATGGTCAAAAGCAAGTTTAGGTAATTTATTTATCGAAAACCATTTGGCTTTTGCAGCATCATCTCCTGCAACAGCCTTATATTCTGATTGTTTGACTAAAGCATAATATACAACACTTATAACTCTACCTCTAGGGTCTCTATCAACATCACTAAATGTATATAATTGTTCTATGAATACATTTTGTAATCCTGTTTCTTCATATAGCTCACGAACAGCACCCTCTTCGCTAGTTTCGTCAATATTGACAAAGCCTCCTGGAAATGCCCAACTAGCTCTAAATGGTTCATGTGCTCTTTCAATCAATAATACTTTTAGTTCACCAAAATCATATCCAAAAATTATACAATCTGTTGTTAAAGCAGGTCTTGGATATTCATAACAATATTTTTTTTCTTTTCCCATAGTATTTTATAGTGTAATATTTACACAAAGTTAATTCTTTGAATCGACAAATCAAAATTTAAAGTGTTAAAAATACACTTTTAATTATTTTATATAATTAAATTTTTAATATTAATGCTGCTATATATTTGATATTGTTGATTATATAGTAAAATAATAACAAAATAACAAAATAAAAATATTTATAAAAAATAAAAAATTGCAAAATAATTGTATTTTTGTTTTTTTAAATAATAAAAACTTTTTACTATTAATTATCCATTATGCATAAGCAATTTTAAATAGGTCGAAGACCTTAAATTACAAAATAAATAAAAAATGCAAAACAAACCATTGATATTAATAACAAACGATGATGGTATAAAAGCTAAAGGTATAAGCGAGCTTATAGATACTGCTAAAGAATATGGCGATATAGTAGTTGTTGCTCCTGATAAAGGAAATTCTGGAAAATCGCATTCTGTTACATTTACCGAACCATTATATTTGACACATATTTCTGAAAATAACGGTATTACAAAATATACATGCTCAGGTACACCAGTCGATTCAGTAAAAATGGCAATACATCAAGTTCTAAAAAGAAAACCAGATTTAATTGTTTCAGGAATTAACCATGGTTCAAATGCATCAATAAGTGTTATTTATTCGGGTACTATGGCAGCAGCTATTGAAGGCTGTATGAATGGAATACCATCTGTTGGATTTTCTTTACTTGATTTTAGAAGCGATGCCGATTTTAGTATTGCAAGACATTATGCTGCAAAAATTATAAATCAAGTTCTAAAAAACGGATTACCATTTGGTACATGTTTAAATGTTAATATTCCTTCGATACCCACAAATGAATCGAAAGGAATAAAAATTTGTAGACAAACAAATGGAGTATGGAACGAAATATTTGAGGAACGAAAACATCCTTTTGGGACAAGCTATTTTTGGCTAACAGGTTCATTTCAAAATCATGAACCAGAAGCAAAAGATACAGACGAGTGGGCATTAAAAAACAATTATGTTGCAATTGTACCTATTAAAATTGATTTAACATCTTATGATGCTTTAGATATTATTAATAGTTGGGAATTTTAAGGTCTTCGACCTTTTTAATGTTGCTTACGCGTTCTATTAACACTCTAACAATATGTAATTTAATAAATGCAAATATCTGAAAACTTTTGTTAGACTACTTACTGTTTATTAAGCGTAAGCAAACTTTTAACTTTTAATTTTTAGTTTTTAACTTTTATAATTTATTAGATATGAAAAAATTACTTTTAACTTTTATATTTTCTTTTAGTGTTTTATTTTTATTTGCTCAAAGCCCTTTACCAAAAGGAAGTAAACAGCTAAATATTGGTGTTGGTTTTTCCAGTTATGGAGTACCAATATATGTAGGTTTAGATTTTGGAGTACATAAAGATATTTCGGTTGGTGGCGAAATTAGTTACCGTTCATATAATGAAAATTTGACAAAAAAATATAGACATTCAGTAATTGGTATTGCTGGAAATGTTAATTATCATTTTAATACAATACTTGGTATTCCATCTAACTGGGATTTTTATGCTGGATTAAATTTAGGTTATTATTTTTGGAATTCAGATAGTAACTATAATGGAAACCGTAACTCAGGTCTTGGTTTAGGTGCACAAATAGGTGGACGATATTATTTTAATAACAAAATTGGAATAAATTTAGAGTTTGGTGGTGGAAATGCCCTTACGGGAGGCAAGTTTGGATTATCAATACGTTTTTAAGGTCTACTACCTATTTAAGATTGCTTATGCATGATGTATAATTAACGAAAAATCAAATATAAGTACTCTAACAAAAGTTTTTCGACATTTACATTTTGTTAAATTGCGTATTATTAGAATGTTAAAAGAATGCGTAAGCAACATTAAATAGGTCGAAGACCTTAGTAAAATTATTCAAGCGTAAGCAAGATCAAAAGGCTCGAAGAGCCAAAAATATTTATACATGAAAAAAACATATAATAAATACAACTCACAAAAAGTGGGAATAATTTCGGGAATAATATTACCCTTAATAGTAATCTTTTTGTTTTATATGATAAAATCGGACTTAGTAAGCTTCTCAAGTTTTGTAAATCATATTGTAAAATACAATATACATTCAGAGATAGTTAGCTTATGTGTAGTTCCTAATCTTTTGTTATTTTTTTTATTTATATGGAAAAATTATAATCTGTCTGCCAAAGGAGTTATCTTAGCTACTATGCTTTATGGTATATTTATTATTATATTAAAATATGTATAATAATAAATGAGTTAAAAACTATAAATTTGATTATAACGGATTTTAATAAAAAATGTAAATTAATGAGAATCAATACTATCTGTATCCTGATTTTTACGATGATATGAATACGGATAGCACAGATTTAACAGATTAATACATATTTTTCTAATTTTTAATAATTTATTTACGATATAATTCGCTAATAATAAATAAATTGAAATTTCTACAAAAACCGTTATAATTAATGTCCATCTATAAAGTCAATAAAATCTCAAAACGATGACCTATAAAATTGCTGACTTTATGGATGCACGCTAATTATACAAAATGACTATCCGATTTCGCACCCAAAAAATTAAGGTGCGTAGCATCATATATTTGTAGTAAGGTCTCCGACCTATTTAATGTGGCTTACGCATTCTTACAAACAACTGTCGAAAAAGTTCGACCTGTGCAATCAAAACTTCAATTAGCCAGAAAAACAAGTTTATTTTTACATCAGGTTGATTTTTAGTAGTTATTTTTAATGTGCTACTGGCAAAACCTTTTAGTTTTTAAAAACTAAAAGGTTAAGTTTCAGCTATATAATAAAAACCAGATACTTGCTTTTTTTTGATTGCACAGGTCGAATTATTTCTTTGTTTTTAATTGTTCTTGTAGTTTTTTTACTGTTTGCATTGATAAATTCATTGCTTCTGCAACTTGTTCTACTGTCATTCCGTTTTTTAGCATTGCTATTGCTCCGTTTATTATTGTTTGGTCTTTTTGTTCGAGTGCTTGTTTGTTTTGTTCGAGTGCTTGTTTGTTTTGTTCGAGTGCTTGTTTGTTTTGTTCGAGTGCTTGATCTTTTTGCTGTATAATCTTAGAATATTTTTTTTCTGTTTTTTTTATTCCTTTTTGCTCACCTTTGGCTTCTAATTTTACTTTCATTATTCTTTTGCCTTCAGTAATTTTAATTTGGCTTCTTTCTGCTATTGTTGTTTTTTCATAATCAATTAATTCTACGACTTTTGCAATTCCTTTATTTTTTAAGTTAAGATTTAATGTGATTTTTTCGTTCTCTTTTTGATTTTGAATAGATTGTCGTATTAATTGCAACCAATCTTCATATTTTGCTGGTATAGAGGGGTCTTTGTATTCAGGATGTGGGTTTAGGAATACAAGATTATGTCCCCATATTTTATGTATTTTACCTTTCAAATTTTTAAGGTCAAAATCAAGAGTCATTACACTATCTTGTATTGCTTCGCCTGTTTTTTTGTTTACCATATATGGTTGTGTTAATACTACTACAGCAAGCACTTCTTTTTGTATAGTGTAGTCTGTTGATGATTTTTGTTGCTCTGTAATTGTTTGCAGGAAATAATGCAAAAACCTGTCAAAATTATGGTCATAATCAATTCTTTGGATCTCTATAATGAATCTTTGGTCGGTTGTTTCTGCATAAATATCTATTGCAAGGTCTATAAAACCAGATTTTGGCGAATATTTTTTTTCTGTTTCTATCTTATTAACTTTTACTTCAATATCAAAAATATCTTTTATAAATTGTTTGAATACAATTTTATTGGTAAAAGCTTTTTTAAAAATAGTTTCGTTGTCTAATGGGGCAAGCATAATAAAAACAGTTTAGTAAGATAAAACAATATTGCAAATATACAAAATTATTTTATTAAAGTCAATTGCAAATTTAATAAGGTGTTTTTAACAAGATGCGTAAGTAACATTAAATAGGTCAAAAGACCTTAATTAAATCTTATAGCTTTTATTGGCGATATTTTAGTAACTATAAAAGAAGGTACTAAAAGCATTAAAACAGTTGCAAACAATGTGCCTGCATTCAAGAGTAATAGATGCATAAGTTTTAGATTAATCGGAACAACTGACATATGATATGAACTTGGGTCAAGCTTAATAATACCAAAATAACTTTGAAGTAAACATATTACTATCCCTATTGCATTTCCCCACAGTAATCCCTTAGTTATGAGAAAGGCAGCATTGTAAAGAAATATTTTTCTTATATTCCAATTTGTAGCACCTAATGCTTTAAGCACACCTAT
Source organism: Bacteroidales bacterium (assembly GCA_029938185.1). GTDB lineage: Bacteria > Bacteroidota > Bacteroidia > Bacteroidales > JAOZVK01 > JAOZVK01. The sequence goes on from JAOZVK010000212.1 coordinate 6,137, forward strand.
CATATTAGTTCGTTCTAAAATGATAATCAATAAGCCCGAAATCATATTAAAACCTGCAACAATAAGCATTAAAATCAAAATTACTCTAACATTAACATTCGTTAGAGCCAACCAATCAAATATTTGAGGATACTCTTGTATAATATTGCTTACTCTCATTTTTGAGCCATCACTATTTATTTTGTAACCAGCAATATCATAAACCTTATCAGTCATTTCGTTTATTTGCTCAAAATCATCAATTGATATTTCGAAACCACTTATTTGGTCACTTTGCCAATTATTTAATTTTTGAATATGTGCTATATCAGCAATAATAAATAGTTTATCAAATTCATCAAGGCTTGTGTGATATATGCCTGATATTTTAAACTTGCGTAATCGTGGAGGGTTTTGAATAAAATACATAAATAAATTATCGCCAACTTTAAGTTTTAGTAAATCTGCAATATATTTAGATATTATTACCTTATTTGTTTTAGCATTATCTTTTACAGTAAAAACACTTCCATCTACAATATTATTTTTAAAAAAACTCCAATCATAGTCACTTCCAATACCTTTTAATACAACTCCTTGTATATCCGTTTTTGTTTTTATTATTCCTGCTTTTGTTGCAAAAACCTGAATATTTTTTATACCTTTTATTTTTTTTGAATTAACATAAAAATCCTGATTTTTGCTTATAGGCTCAGTTTCGTATGAAACATTTGTATCGAAATTTGTAATTAGTATATGAGAGCCAAAACCTGTTACTTTTTTTTGAATCTGATTCTTAAATCCAGTTAGTATTGCAACCGATAATATCATAATTACTAAGCCAATTGCAATGCTTGCAACCGCAATATTTATTATTGCATACGAAAAATTATTATTAGTTTTTTTTTCGTAAGTAATTCTTTTGGCTATGAAAAATTCTAAGTTCAATTTTATATTATTTTAATTCATACTTTAAATGGTACAATTATTCAATGATACAATGGTACAATACTTTGATTAATAATTGATAACAGTTGAGAGTATAATCAACTTATTACCAATAAATGTATAAATATTTATGCAAAAGTAAGGTAAAATGGCTCAAAGAGCTAAAAATTATGTATAAAAATTAAATAAAAACATAGTTTTTATTTTTTTTTTCACCATTCAATTAAAATATATTTTATATTTGCTTTATAAATAAAGCAAATTTAATTTGATATAAGGTTTTATACGCATCATTTATAATGTTTATTTGTTAATATACAACTTATTACACATAATCAATACTAAATAGGTCTGATACCTTAATCTTTTATAATATTACTTATAACAATCCTATGGACAATACAATAAATCAAGATTTATTTATATATAATACATTTACGAGAAAAAAAGAAAAATTTGAGACTATAAATCACCCTTATGTTGGAATGTATGTTTGCGGACCAACCGTATATGGCGAGTCACATTTGGGGCATGCACGTCCTGCAATAACTTTTGATATAATTTTTAGGTATCTGAAATTTATAGGATACAATGTAAGGTATGTAAGAAATATTACTGATGTAGGACATCTTGTAGGAGATGCCGATGAAGGAGAAGATAAAATATTAAAAAAAGCTAGATTAGAACAAATAGAACCTATGGAGTTGGTTCAAATATATACGAATAGCTTTAAAGAAAAAATGAAACAACTAAATACATTATCTCCAAGTATAGAGCCACATGCATCGGGTCATATTATCGAACAATTGGAATTAATAGATAAAATATTAAAAAATGGATTTGCTTATGAAGTAAATGGTTCTGTATATTTCGATGTAAATAAATACAATAAAAAAAATAATTATGGTGAATTATCAGGTCGAAAAGTTGAAGATTTAATAAGCAATACCAGACAACTTGAAGGTCAAAGCGAGAAAAAAAGTCCATTAGATTTTTCATTATGGAAAAAAGCAAAACCTGAACATATAATGCGTTGGTCATCAAAATGGAGTGATGGTTTTCCGGGTTGGCATCTCGAATGTTCTGCAATGAGTACAAAATATCTTGGCGATAGGTTTGATATACATGGCGGAGGTATGGATTTATTATTCCCACATCACGAATGTGAAATTGCTCAGTCGAAAGCAGCAAATGATTCAGATGCTGTTAAATATTGGATGCATAACAATCTAATTACAATAAATGGACAAAAGATGGGAAAGTCGCTTGGTAATTTTATTACATTAGATGAGCTTTTCACAGGAAGTCATAAATTATTAGAAAAAGCATACACCCCTATGGTGATACGTTTTTTTATATTACAATCACATTATAGAAAGCCTCTTGATTTTTCAAACGATGCTCTTATAGCTGCCGAAAAAGGATTAAACAGATTGATGAAAGCAGTGAATAATCTTGAAAAAATTGAAGCAAATAATACTTCAAGCATTGATATAAAAACATTAGAAAAGAAATTGTATAAGGCATTAAATGACGATTTTAATACTCCTATTCTTATTGGAAACTTGTTTGATGGTGTTAAAATTATAAATTCTTTGGTTGAGAAAAAAGAAAAAATTTCGATAGAAGATTTAAATAAATTAAAATCTATATATAATGATTTTGTTTTTGAAATTTGTGGATTAGAAAAAATTTCAGATAATAGCAAAAATAATGATACTGTATTAAATAGTGTTGTTAATTTAGTATTAGACATGAGACAAAATGCAAAAAAACAGAAAGATTATCAAACAGCAGATAATATTAGAACCGAATTATCAAATATAGGTATTGAAATTAAAGATACTAAAAATGGAGCTGAATGGGATTATAAGTAAGGTCTTCGACCTATTTAATATGGCTTACGTGTTTTTACAACTGTCATGCAGTTAATTGTAGGTATTACTAAAGTAAGAAAAACTTACGAATTTCAAAATATTATTTTTCTAAATTTAACAATTTTTTATTTAAATTAACTTTGTTTATG
>JAOZVK010000213.1 GCA_029938185.1 Bacteroidales bacterium
AGGTCGATATATAAAAACAACACTTTTGTTTTTTTTATTATGCTGTTTATCAAGTGTAAGCAAAATTGTTAATTATCCATTGTTCATTGTTAATTACTTAATATTGTAAATAGCAATTTGAACATTATATTAAAAACCCTAAATTTGAAAGAATTTTTTTGAGAGTTTTTTTTATTATTATTAAAATTTACGACATTTGTCAATTAAAATTATTAAAAAACGATATATACATATGAATTTTAGTTCAGTACATAAGACATCATTATTTTACGAAGTATCGCAAACATTTGTATCAATACCATTTAGGGTTTTCTATAAGAACTATAGTGTTACAGGTATTGAGAATATACCTAAAAATGAACCTATTATACTTGCTCCAAATCATCAGAATGCATTAATGGATCCTTTGGCTGCATATTATTCAAAAAATGATTGGCAAGTTGTTTTTATGGCACGTTCTGATATATTCAAAAATCCAATTGTTGCAAAGCTTTTAATAGGTTTAAAAATATTACCAGTATATAGGATAAGAGATGGTAAAGAAAAACTGAAATTAAATGAAGAAATATTTAATGTGGCTATTAAGGTTTTGGAACACAAAAAACAACTTTTAATTTTCCCTGAAGCATCGCATACCAACCGAAGAAGTGTTAAAGTATTAAAAAAGGGAATTGCTAGAATTGCTTTTCAAGCTGAGGAGAGAAACAATTTCAATTTGAATATTAAAGTAGTTCCAGTTGGTATTTACTATTCTAATTATGTAAATTTTAGAAGCAAACTACAAGTTAATTTTGGAAAGCCTATAAATGTTTCTGATTATTATGACAGTTATAAAGAAAATCAACAAAAAACAATGATTGATTTTAAGAAAAAACTGAATGAAGAAATAATTAAACTTGCTATACATATAAAAAATACAGATTACTACGATTTGTATGAAAAACTAAGATATATTTACAGAGAGCAAATGTTGATTAATTTGGAGTTTAGCGAACATTCTGAAAAAAATAAATTTTATGCTGACAAAAAAACTATTGAAATCTTAGACAATTATTATGATAATGATAAAAATGATTTTGAAAACATAAATAAACAAGTTAATAATTATTATAATGATACTAAAAAACTAAATATTCGTGATTGGATAGTAAATAAATCATTAAGTTCAACCAAAGCATTTATGGCAAGTATTGCAATGATATTGTTGTTTCCTTTGTTTCTTTATGGAGTTATAAATAATATGATACCATACTTTTTGCCCAAAATTGCAATTAAGAATATTAAAGACAAACAATTTCATTCTACATTTAATTTTGCATTAGGACTCTTTTTATTTCCAATATTTTATCTTATTCAATTTACCTTATTTTCGATTTTTACAGATATATTATGGTTAAAATATCTGTATTTGCTTAGTATGCCATTTATTGGTTTATTTGCCTTTCATTATTACAGATATTTTGTTAAATTGAAAGCAGTTTGGAAGTTTGCATTAAGTAAAAATAAAAAACAAATTATAGAACAACGAAAAAATATAATTGATAAAATGAATTTAGTTTTTAAAAACAGTTCTTCAAATTAGACTATGAATAAAAATATTTTTAACATTAAGGGATACTATATGCTAATTATGCACATGTGTTTAATTAGCATTAAATAGATATAAAACCTCAAACAATATATATTATGAAACGTTCAAATACTCAAACATTAAAAGAAGCTATTAATTCGTATTTCAAAGCAATGGGAATTGATAAAAAACTAAAAGAAATACGATTAGTAGAATCTTGGGAAGATATTGTAGGAATAACAATAGCTAAATCAACCAGAGGTATTTATATCAAAAACAGTGTATTGTATTTAAAAATTAATTCATCAATTATTAGACACGAGCTATTGATGATAAGAGAGGGGTTAATAAAAAGAGTAAACGAAAAAGCTGGAGAACAACTTATAAATAGAATTGTTATAAACTAATTGGCGGCTACCCGTTTAAAGTTGGACAAAAGTACACCAGTCTGACTAGTGTACTTTTGTCCGACTTTAAACGGGTAGCCTAAAAATAAATTAAAAAAATAAATTGGCTATAACCTAACAATTTAAAAATAATAAATTAATGAAAAATAATAAATTAGAAAAAAAAGAAACAAAAGTCTCTCTAAATTTTATTGAGCAAATAATAGAAAAAGATATAAAAGAAGGAAAAAATGAATCAAGAGTTCATACACGTTTTCCTCCCGAACCTAATGGCTATCTGCATATTGGTCATGCAAAATCTATATGTTTAAATTTTGGATTAGCAAACAAATACAACGGAAAATGTAATCTAAGGTTTGATGATACTAATCCAGAAAAAGAAGATGTTGAATATGTAAAATCAATAGAAGAAGATGTTAGATGGTTGGGATTTACATGGAACGATAAAACATATTTTGCATCAGATTATTTTGATAAATTATATGACTTGGCTGTTTTGCTTATCAAAAAAGATAAAGCTTATGTTTGTGAATTATCACAAGAACAAATGAGAGAATATCGTGGTATACCAACAAAAGCTGGAAAAGAAAGTCCTTATAAAAACAGAAGCATAGAAGAAAACTTAGACCTTTTTGAACGAATGAAAGCCGGAGAGTTCGAAGAAGGTACACATATGCTTCGAGCAAAAATAGATATGTCATCGCCAAATATGCATTTAAGAGACCCTATTATTTATAGAATCAAAAATGCAACACATCATAGAACTGGCGATAAGTGGAAAATATATCCAATGTATGATTTTACTCATGGACAGTCTGATTATTTTGAAAAAATAACTCACTCATTGTGTACACTTGAATTTCAGGTACACCGACCACTTTATAATTGGCTGACCAAAAATTTATTTGAAACAGAATATAAACCGGAACAAACCGAGTTTGCACGTTTTAATCTTAGCTATACAGTTATGAGTAAACGTAAACTTCTTGAACTTGTTGAAAATAAGTCTGTATCATCATGGGACGATCCCAGAATGCCCACAATATCTGGTTTGAGGCGAAGAGGCTACACACCTGAATCAATTCGTAATTTTTCGGATACCATAGGAGTTGCCAAGCGCGAAAACCTTATTGATGTTGCATTGCTCGAACATTGTATACGTGAAGATTTAAACAAAAAAGCTCAAAGGGTAATGGGAGTATTAAATCCCTTAAAAGTTATAATAACAAATTATCCTGATAACGAATCGGAAGAATTAGATGCTATAAATAATCCTGAAGATGCTTCAATGGGAAAACGAAAAGTTCCTTTTTCTAAAGAATTGTATATCGAAAAAAATGATTTTATGGAAAATCCTCCACGAAAATTTTTTCGTTTAGGTTTGGGACGTGAAGTAAGGCTAAGATATGCATATTTTGTAAAATGTAATGATGTTGTGAAAGATGTTAATGGAAATATAACAGAAATACATTGTACTTACGACCCTGCATCGAAAGGTGGAAAATCGCCTGATGGTAGAAAAGTAAAAGGGACATTGCATTGGGTATCAGCAAAACATGCATTAAATGCCGATGTAAGATTATACGATAGATTGTTTAATGACCCTGCTCCTGATAACAAAAAAGATGGTAGCAATTTTAAAGATTATTTTAATACAAATTCGCTTGAAGTTTTAGAAAATTGTAAACTTGAACCATTTTTGAAAGATGCAGCTATTGAAAATAAATTTCAATTTGAACGTTTAGGATATTTTTGTTTAGATAAAGATTCAAACGAAAATAAAATGGTATTTAACCGAACGGTTACATTAAGAGACTCTTGGGCTAAAAAAAACAAATAGATTTTTTTTGGTCTTGCGAAACTTTGCGTCAAACTTTGTGTAACTTTGCGATTTAAAAGCGACTAACTTAAAACTGGTAGCCTTTAATACCTATTCCTAAAATACCTGCATGCAAATTGGCTAATTAGTGTCCATCTATAAAATCAATAAAATCGCAAAGCGATGACCTATTGGTAACCCACGATGCTAATCGTGGGTTGATAACAAGCCAATTACAGAAATGCCTTTAGGCATGACCTATAAAATTACTGACTTTATGGACGCACACTAATTATAAATTGTGAATTGACTAATGCGAAATCAACATTAAATAGGTCAAAAATCTTAATTTACAATTTTATTTTTTTAGGTGGAACAGGGTCGTTTCCATAAGTACCCCACGGATTACATTTGGAAATTCGTTTTATTGCCAACCATATTCCTTTAATCAGACCATGTATTTTTATTGCTTCGATTGAGTATGTAGAACATGTTGGCGTATGCCTGCAACTATTAGGTAACCATGGCGAAATAAACCATTGATATATTTTTATTGGTAATATAATTATAGAAATTATAACTTTATTTAAAATTTTAATCATAGTCTTCAATAAATTTAATGTTGCTTATGCTAATTCAATGTCAATCGTCTAGCAATAATTTTTTGAATTTCTAATGCGTTTTGTAAGTCAGGGTGTTCTTCTTTATAACTTTTTTTCCAAATAGAAATTGCTTTTTCAATATAATTTTTGGCGTTCTTATAATCTTTTAAGTAGTAATATGTTACAGATATTTCATAATATGATATTGCAACATTTTTATTATTATCACCAAAAAATTTTGTGCAAATATTTATGTCTTTGGTATGATAGCGTAAAGATTTTTTGTAATCACCAAGTTCGCGATACGTGATTGCAACATTGTTATATGATTGTGCAAGCAGTAAATCATCTGGTTTTAACATTCTTTGTCTAATTTGTAGTGCTTTTTTTCCATACTCAATATCTTTTTGTAAATCGCCCATATTACCATATATAATTGATATATTATTGTATGTTTTTGCCAAATCAAGATCATTTTTATTCATTACCTTTTCTTTTATTCTTAAAGCATATAAATTATAATACAGAGTTTTATTATAATTTTCTATCTCTTGATAAAAATCACCAATTTTTTCAGCCAATTGAGCCACAATTAATTTAGTATTACCAGTACTATTTAAAACATACTGTGCATAGAACAAGTCTATATCATATTGTCCTGAATACTGACTTGCCGATTTACTCAAATATCTTATATACGTTTTAAGTATAGGAGAACAGTTATTTGAATTTGGTTTTAATTTTTTTTGTATAACTTCTTGAATTATAGAATGTATTGAATAATTATTACCATTATTTTGTAACCATCCTTTTTTTACAATACTATCAAGTATTGATATTGTTTTTGCTTTGTCTACGGTTTCTATTTGAAAAATCTCAATAAGTTCATCTTCATGAAAATCAACAGGTGGTAGAATAGATAAATATCTAAGATATAGTTTTTCATTTTCATTTAATACTGTTACGTCAAATAATGACAGCAGATAATTAAAAATTTTCTGTTCTTTAAGAAGCTCTTCATGTCTCGAAAATTTGCGATAATTTATTTTATGTAATAATTGTACTGCTTTTAGATCTTCTTTTTTTATAATTTCATAAAATTTTGTTAATCTGATTCTTTCATTTTGATTACTAATTTTTGATATAACTTCAGTTAAAAGAGTATTATGTTGTATCTGATTTAATATATATTCAAGTATAGTATTATTAATTTTATTTCTATTGTGTTTATAAAATAATTTGGTTGTCTCTTCTTTTTTAAGACTATCAAATTCTATTTTGCTAATACCATTTATTTCTGAATTAGATAAGAAAATTATTTTCCAATTTAGTTTATTAAAATCTTCTATCACTTCTAATAATTGCTCAATATTATCAGCATTATCAATTACAAGTAGGTTATTTCCTTCTATTTGATTCATTTTTGATAAAAGTAAGCTAAAGCTAAGGTATGATTCGTATGCTTTGTTGTATACAAATCCTATTGTTTTGTTTGATATTTGGTGTAAAAAACTCTCTTGCAAATCGCCAAGTATATTTATCCATACAATATGAGTGTATTGATCTGAATATAAAGAACTGTTAATATATGCTTTTGCAATAGTAGATTTTCCAATTCCACTAATTCCTTTGTGGATTAGTATTTTATTTTTTACACTTAACTTTTTATCAATAATAGCCAGAAGATCATCTCTACCAATTAGTTTATTAGTAGGAAATAATGGACATTTATTTAAATATTTTATTTCTTTTTTGGCTATATATGCAACTCTATCTTCATTGTATTTTATTTCAATTTTTTCATAAATTTCAGATACAGTATTTGAATATTTCTTTTGAATTTCGTAGTTATTCGAGAAAGCACTAAAATTTGATACTACTTGCGAAACTTTTACATAAAATTCTATTTCACTATCTAATCTATTGTAATATATAGGATTAGTTACCTTAGAAATTTTCTCTGAATAGTTACTTATCATGTCTCCCCAGTAATAATGGTAATCTATTAGAGAAATATTACTAAAATATTTTGCTTCTGGTAAAATAAGTAGATAAATTCTTTCATAAACTTTTTCGATATTTGATAATGACGCAAGCTCATAAAGTGCTTTTTTTGAATTAAGATATTCGTTATCAATTATAAATAGCAGGAATTTACCACTTTTTACATTATGAATAAATTTATTTAGTTTACCTCCATATTGATTGTTTACATTATCAATAGTAACAATAAATTTTTTATCTGTAAACTTGCTGTACAAATAATTAACTAGTTCACTGCTCTTTGATGGAGCATCTTCCATACTTTTGTATGAAATAAATATTTGTGGATAATTTTCCATAATTTAATACATAAGGTCTTCGACCTATTTTAATGTGGCTTACGCATTCTCACAAACAGTTGTCATGTATGTTGTGTGAAAACAAATGTCTAAAAACTTTTGTAACAGTACTTAAAAGGCACAGAAGCCGATAAGTATATATATTTATTCTTTTTATCAAAAAATAAAAAACAGACTTTTCCAAGTTTACTTGAATAAACAAAAAATAAATTAAAGTATAAATATAGTTAAATTTATTTGTTCTTAAAGATTATTTAAGCACATTTTTTTACTTTTTTTTAATTAATTGATTATCAAAAATAGCAAAATTAATTAAATATAAGCAAAGTAAAAGAGCTTGAAAAATTTATTTTTTAAGTATAAAAATTAAAAAAAAATTAAATAGTCTATAAGTATTTGAAAAATTTTGTAATATTGTGGTATATATTAATTATTTAATCTGTGTATAATATGAAATTATTTAAAAGTATTGTTATTGTAAGCTTAGTTTTTGTTTTTGTACTAAATTCATGCAATAGCCCTGACGAAAAAAAAACTGAAGACAAAAAAGAAACAAAGGTCAATAAAGTAGACTTTACTCCTGTAGATATGAATGAAGCTAATGCTACCGTAGTTGCTTTACCTATTATTTATGATGTAGTAATAAAAAACTCTGACCCTGAGAATGATTGGCAAGCCGAGTGCTTAAAAAAAGTTGAAGTTCAGACTTTTGCGAATATTATTTTTAAAGCTGTCTACGAAAAAAGATTGATACCATACAATTATAATCTTGAAATTCCAATGACTATTGACGAGGTAAAACAACTCGAAAAAGAGTTTAAGAGAGAGCGAGTAGCAAAGGTTCAGTTTCTTGAAGAATGGTATTTTGATGAAAAAAAATTACAAATGGGTAAACGTGTAAATGCTATTATGCTTGCATATGAAAAATATGATGCAAAAGGTGTTGTGAAAAGTTATAAAGCTGGCATTAAGGTATATCTAAATAAAAATAAAAATATTGTAGCTGATGTAACAAAATAAGCTCTTCGACCTATTTAGTGTGGCTTACGCATAGATATTTAATACTGTTACAAAAGTTTTTCGATATTAACTTATTCATAACTTTCTGATTAAATTGTCTTTGTACTAATGCATAAGCAACTATAAATAGGTCGAAGACCTTAATTCCTAAACATCAATTATACACATAATAGGATAATGGTCAGATAATTCAATATTGTGTGTTTTAAAGTTATATGATTTTATTTTCTTACTATGTAATATAAAATCAATTCTAAATGGTGCAAATTTTCTAACATAAGTATAGCCTGTACCATTTCCGGATTCAATAAATGCATCATTAAGTTTATTGCGCATTTTTCTATAAGTATATGAATTTGGAGTGTCATTAAAATCACCACATACGATGACTTTGTGTGGTGATTTTTTAATATGATTTGCTATTATATTTGCCTGATTTGCTCTTTTACTATATGCATTTAGCAATTTTTTTGTAATGCTATTTACTTCTTTAAATATATTTGTGTTCTTGCCTCTATTGTTTATAAATTTATAATCGCTATATCCTAAATGTATTGATGCCAAATGAACATTATATACTCTAATGGTATCTTTATTTATCTTAATATCAGTAAATATACATATATTTGTTTTCTTTGTTATATTTATTTTTCCTTTACCCACAATAGGATATGTCGAAAATGTTGCAATACCCGAATTGCCTTTTCTTTTTTTATTTACAGAATATTCTATATGATTATATTTCTTTTTAGTATTAAAAATACCAATTCGGTATTTTCTGTTATTATAATATTCCTGAATACATAAAATATCTGGAGATTCTTGTTTAAAAAAATTTAATATTTTATTTTTAACTTTTTTATCTGACGACCATCCCCATTTGTTAAACAGCCTAACATTATATGATATTACTTTTATACCTTTAATTTCAGAATTTTTTTTTATGTTTAATTGAAAAAAATTACCAAATTGATTCCAGCCTAATAAAATTACAACAAGTGATACTAAAAAATAATATTTTTTACGAAATATCCAATATATTACAAACACAAAATTTAATATAAGTAATATTGGATATATAAGCCCAAAAATTGCTAAAAAACTAATTGTTGCAGGGCTAATATATACAGAAAAATAGCTAAATAATAACAATAATACTAAAGCTAAATTTACATATATTGATAACTTTTTTTTACTAAATGTCAATTAATGTTATATTAAGTTGGTAATACTTATAAAAATACAACTTTTTTTTAATATTATTAACTTTTTTGTTGTGGCTTGATAGTATTTATACAAAATTAATATTTTAGACATATTGCAT
>JAOZVK010000013.1:0-14105 GCA_029938185.1 Bacteroidales bacterium
TCAAGCGTAAGCAAAATTGTTAATTATCCATTGTTCATTGTTAATTACTTATGTAAACACTATCTATCCACAACAATTTTCACAAAAAAGTTTGCCCTACCTTACAACACCTTTATTACAACTGTGTTACGAGTATAATAAAGGTGTAAACTTTTAAACTTTTAGTTTTTAAATCTCTTAGGTCAAAGACCTTAAGCAAGAGAGCCAATCATTTTCTTTGGATCAACCCATTTAGTAAACTCTTCATCAGTTAAATATTCCAAATCTAAAGCTGCTTCTCGTAGTGTTGTATTTTCAGCATATGCTTTTTTGGCAATTTTAGCTGCTTTTTCGTAGCCAATATGAGTATTTAATGCAGTAACAAGCATTAACGAATTTTCGAGATTTGTTTTAATAATCTGATCATTCGGCTCAATTCCAATTGCAAGATTATTAGTAAACGATACACATGCATCACCAATAAGTCGAGCTGATTGCAACAAGTTATAAATCATCATTGGTTTAAACACATTTAGTTCAAAATGACCATTCATACCACCACATGTTATTGCAGCATCATTGCCAACTACTTGTGCACAAACCATAGTAATAGCCTCAACTTGTGTAGGATTAACCTTTCCGGGCATTATAGACGAACCAGGCTCATTAGCAGGAATAATAATTTCGCCAATTCCACTACGAGGTCCAGAAGCCATAATACGAATATCATTTGCAATTTTCATAATGCTTGTAGCAACTGTTTTTAAAGCACCCGAAGTTTCAACAATTGCATCATGTGCAGCCAAACCTTCAAATTTATTTTCGCCTGTAACAAATGGTAAACCTGTAAAACCAGCTATTTTTTCGGCTACAAGTTTTGCATAACCAACTGGTGTATTTATTCCAGTCCCTACAGCAGTTCCACCAAGAGCAAGCTCCGATAAATGAGCAAGTGTATTTTTAATTGCTTTCACACCATGTTCTAATTGAGATACATATCCCGAAAATTCCTGACCAAGTGTCAAAGGTGTTGCGTCCATCCAGTGAGTACGTCCGATTTTAACAACATCTTTAAACTCTTCCGATTTTTTTGCTAATGTTTCTTTCAATAGTTCGATTCCGGGAATAGTTGTTTCGATAATCATTTTGTAAGCAGCTATATGCATTGCTGTTGGAAAGGTATCGTTCGATGATTGCGATTTGTTAACATCATCGTTTGGGTGAATTAATTTTTCGCCTTCACCTAATTTTCCTCCCGACAATACATGTGCTCTATTTGAAACAACTTCGTTTACATTCATGTTCGATTGTGTTCCTGAGCCAGTTTGCCAAACAACGAGTGGAAATTGATTATTAAGTTTACTATCCAAAATCTCGTTGCAAACGTCAGAAATTGCATCACGTTTTTCAACTGCTAATACACCTAATTCGCAATTGGTGTGAGCAGCAGCTTTTTTTAAATAACCAAATGCCTTTATAACTTCAATAGGCATTGATGCCGCTTCACCTATTTTAAAATTTTCTTTTGAGCGTTGTGTTTGTGCTCCCCAGTACTTTTCAATGGGTACTTTTACTTCTCCCATTGTGTCATTTTCTATTCTATATTCCATATGTATATATTAAGTTAAAGAATCATTTAAAAGTCAAATTCTTAATTTTATTCAGTAGACAAAAAACCTTTATATTTCTAAAATGCAAAACTTTTTGTATTAATACTTATTATTGCCTTACAAATATTTGAGTATAATAATAATTTCCATTTGCATCTTTAATAGCAGCAATACCTATTATTGTAAAATCTCCCTCAATATTTTCTCGATGTCCTTGACTATCAAGCCAAGCATCAACAACTGCCTTTGCTGTACGTTGTCCCTTAGCAACATTTTCAGCTCTACCTCCTCCTGAACCTAATTCTTCAATAAGCTTAACTAACCTTTCTGAAAAATTGTCATGGCCTATTTTGCCTTTGTTAATCATATATTGTGTATGTTCGCCTGCACCCTTCCACAATATCTCGTTCATCACTAAATCGGGTTTTTCTAAGGTTTTTCGATGCTCATTTGTTAAACGCAGAATCTCTTTTTCGATTTCAGAATATGTAGTTGCTCCATCCGAACGACTGGCATCAGTATCATCATCTTTTTTACACGAATTTAAAGTTAATACAACCAGTATAAGTACTGATATTAATTTTGTATATTTCATATTTTTTTAATTAAATGATTAATAATATATTTAGAAATTTTTGATTTTTCACTTACAGCAATAAGAACCATTTTAACGGAATTACTACAATATTTTTTTCATATTTAATGTCATCAGTCTCTGCATTTATAATAATACCATATCTATAATTTATATTACTTTCTGTTATTTGTTTTATTGATTTTTTGTTTGTACCAACTTCTATTAGTATAGGGTCTGGAAGTGTTTCTATAACAAAGTCTGGATTTTTCCCTTTTTTTTGACTTGAAAATGATAACATAGCATTATTATAAAATCGTCGTAAATACATAACTACAATATCCTCGTACAATTTTGAATAAAGTTGTTTGTTTTCTTCAAACATTTTTGAATGCAATGCCAAACGCACTGAAGGAGACATAAAAAATGCTTTTTTATTTTTGTTAATTTTTGTATCGTATCCGCCAAACGGCAGAAGGACATTTAATAATTCGGCATCTTCGAGTATGTCAATATTTTCATTTATTTCATCTGCCGAAATACCTAATACTTGACTTAATGATTGTAAATTTATTTCATCGGAAACGGCTAATCTTAAAAGTAGTTTTTCTGAATTTTTGTATCTGTAATTTTTTCGTATAATTTTAGGAATATCTTCAGCAATTACTCTTTTGAATAATTTTTCTATTCCACGCATTACAATTTCCTGGTTTTCAATTGTTGTAAAGCGTGTTATATTGTGAATTTTTATGTATTTTAAAATCAATTCATCTGAGTTTTCCAAAGAATTATAAAACTCTGTTATTTGAGGAATTATTTTTGTAATTTTATTTTTAAATTCATTAATATTTTTCGAAAAAAACAATGCACTTTTCAATGTTTTTTTTATTTCAATTTCATTATCAAGCTGTTTGTTTTTTGATATTGTAACATATTCCGTAAATTGCAAAGGGAATGTATGCAAAATGTGCATTCTTGTTGCAAGATCGGTAGTGTGTTGTAAAGTAGAATTGCCTGTGCAAATAATAAAAGCTCCGTTGCTATCATAAAGAATTTTCATTGATTTGCTCCAACCATCATCTTCATGCACTTCATCAAAAAGCAAAACTGTTTGCTTCTCAAATTCTGGCATCTTTTCCATTGCTTCGGAAATATCAAAAATATCAATGCCTTTTTTTATTATTTTTTCAACATTAAAAAAATAGATTTCATTGTTAAGATTATTTTCATAAATATATTTTGCAGTTTGCCACAAAAGCGTAGTTTTTCCTGTTCCTCGCAAACCAGACAACGCAAGCATTCGAGGGTGAACCCAGTCTGTTAAAAAACCTTTTGATATTTCTTGCAAAAATTTTAAATCGGCTCTTGGTCTGAAATGTTCCTTTTTAAGCAAGCGATCTAAGTTCCTTTGAATATCGGAAAGCGTTACTTTTGAATTTATTATTATTTCTTCAATTTTATTCATTTTTTTTATTGTATTGCTTATCTTTCAGATTCTAAAAAAACTTGAGAAACCAAAATAAATTGAATGTAAATCTCTTATTTTCAGCAAAGTTTGACCTAATAAACTCTGTGGATAATCAATAATGGTAAAATAAATTAGTCGTAAGCAACATAAAAATGCTCAAGAGCCAATTAAGTAGTTTTACAAAAGTTTTTCGGCATTTGTATTTTATTAAATTACACATTATTATAATATTAATAAAGTGCGTAAGCCACATTAAATATGTCGAAGACCTTATAGCATTTCGATATTTTGTAATTTATTTATCAAATGTATATATAAATATTCATTTAATCTATATATATTTTCAGTTTCTTCAACAATTAGCCCACTACGTTTAAGGTAATTTAATTTACCAATTATAGTTTTTGAGTCTTGCAACAGTATACGTTCAAGTTTCTTTACTGTTATGTGTTTATGTAAAATAAATTGAACAAGTATTACAAAAGTATCAGTTTTAATATTATCTAAAACCGAAATATTTGGAGCTTTTGGAGGTGAAATTGTTAGCACTTTATTATTAAATTCAATAATATTTGCTACCCAAGCAAGCAATGTTGTTCCAATATTTCCTTTAGAATAGTTAAAATATTTTGCAAATAGATTGGCAAAATCCATTGACCTAAATTGGTTTTGATGTTTGCTTGATAATGTTAAAGATTTAACTTTAAGATTAAATTTGAGTCCGCTTGATTCGTGCCTGAAAAGAACAATATTTTTTAAATCTTCGGCATTAAATGGTTTACATTCTACAATATTCAAAAAGTGATTTTGAATTGGTCTAATTCTATTTATGATTTCAAAACTATGAATATTAACATTAATAATAAAAAAGCATTTATGAGAATATTTTTCAATTAGTTCAATTATATCGTTTACAAGGGTAAAACCAGTAGCCGATTTTTCCCACCATAATTCTAAATCATCAATAATAATAATACTTTGTGGAGCAATCTTATTGAAAATTTGATTATATGAGCCTTTTATTAAAACTGCTTCTTCAAATGTTTTTTTAAAGATTTTGGGATTTAGCGAACCTCCAATTGGTGGATTTACAATAAAAACATTTGAACTTTCAACTAAACTTGAGCTAATATGATATGAGAAAAAAGTTTTTCCCGAATTTTGCTCACCAACAACAAGCATAGCTCCGTAATAGCCAGAGTTGTATCTTTTATAAGTTATTATAGCTTTTTCGATTTCATTTTTTCTTCCATACCAAAACTCATTGTTATAATTATGTTTTTGTAAAAATAATTGTTGATAATAAAAAGGTAATTTATTTATAACATTACTTTTTAATGATATTTCGTCTATAAAATCAAGCAAATCATTTACTTTAGTGATACCTTTCGATTCTATCGAATTAATATCTTTTGCAAGCAATATAGCTTCACTTTGTCGATACCAAAACTGGTCAACTTGATGATTAACAAAAGATGAAAATTTATAAAATTGGTTTCTAAATTTTGAAAATTTTCGTTTAGTTTCCTGTTTTACAATATATTGCTTCAAATTCAATGCTTCTTTAATAATAGAATATACAGATAGCTTATTAATTGTAGAACCTAATCTTTCGTTTATTTGAAGTCTAATATTTTCTTTTATTTTTCTAATTTCAAGCGTATATGAATCTATTTTTTCGTTTTGATTATTTATAAATTTATAAATTTCGTCAATAGATTTACTTTCGTTTAACATCAATTTTCCATTTGTTTCATGAATACTAAACGATATTAGTCTAATAATATTTAATCCGATATTATTAGCTTCAATCAATCTATCAGGCAAACGGTCAATTAGTTCTCTCAGTGGCTCCATAAGTTCAACCTGAACCAAATAATCAACAAGTTTTGATGCTGACACATTAACAACTTCAATACTATCATATTGTCTAATATTAAAATCATTATAAGATTCGCTACTCATTATATTAATATTATCGGGAAACTGTTCAACCGCATTTTTAAGGTCTTTAAATGTTTGCTCTAAAATATTGTCGAATAACTCATAATATGCTTCTTTTTCAAGAATCAAACTACTATATTCGGGTGCAAATTTAGGTTTAGTTTTGTCTTCAATTTTTGATTTATAATCATCAATGTAATCACGCAAATAGTTAAGATTTTTAAAACAATTGTTATCAAAAGTATCAAATATTTTTGATGAGGTGTCAGTAAATATTTTCCTTAATCTATTTTCAAAATTATAGAGCATAAGTTCCATAATGGTTTCATTATACATTAAATTTTGATTATTAAACCATATATTTGGTTTTTCTATAATATTTTTTGATAAATTGTTTAGCTTTTCTTTTCTGTTTTTTATAAAATTTATTTGATTATTAATATTCAAATGACTTACATCATCACTTATTTTATGAAATAATCCGTTTAATTTGGTAATAATATATGGGTATAATGATTGTTGCGTTTTTTTATTAAGTAATTTTAGATTTTCTATTTTGTCATAAATTTTCTTCTTTTCAATTTCTAATATTTCTTTGCTTAATTGTTTTTTTATTGCTTTATTTTCATATAGTTGCAAACTTGTTCTAACCGATTTTAGCAAGCTTTTGTATTCTATAATATTTTGCAGACTTATTAGTCCCCATTTCGTAAGTACATCATCAATTATTTCATATATTTCGATAGGGAAATAGCTTTTAATAAATTTATTGTATTGTACTTTGTATTGAATCGGGTGTCCAGTTATTTTTATTTCTAATTTTTTTCTTTGCTTAAATCGTTTTACTGCATTTGAGTCATTTTGATTTATCACCAAGTCATTTTTTCCATATATATTAAAATGGTATTGAGGTATTGATTGTACAAGTTCGTTTATTTTTTCTATATAATATTTTTGTGCTTCTCCCAGTAAATCTCTTTGTGTATCCAATTCCTCCGATTGCAATTCTTCTAACATTATGCGAGTTTGAATATATATACTATTTTGTATTGCTGTGATATGGCTAGAATGATTTGCTTCAGGATTTTGTAATACTTTCTGCTCTATTATATCGTAACACTTTAATATTTCATCTGTTATCAAATCTGTAAGTTTGTTGTCATACTCAAAAATTTTCATAAAATAATTGTTGAAATATCCACTATTAATATTATGAACATCTTTATTTAGTTTCAAAATATTCTCTGCAATTTGGTTGCTTTCTGGTAATTTAAATTCGGGAGTTTCAATATCCTCAGCAATCAATAGATTTACACTTGCTAAAGTCTCATTTTTGAGAACTAAATGCCTTTGACTTCCAAAATTTAGTTCCTTAAAATACGATGATGCTTTTACAAGTATAACAGTGCCAATATCAAGCATTAAATCACTTGTGTTAATAACAAATTCTTTTTCTTTTCCTTCTTCAATTTCGGGTACACCCAAAAATATAATATCGGTATTTATTGATTCGACTCTTATAATATCATAAAATGGTTTTTGTTCAATTTGGTTATTAATAATTCTTATTTCTGCATCAATTCTTAGAGCCTCGAAAACACTTTCTGCTTTTTTGTATACTTTGGAACTTTCATCGTTTACCTGATTTACTATCATTAGCCTGATTTTTGCTTCTTCCCATTTTGCCGACGACCAAATAAATCTAGATAACAACAAAGCTAAATTACCATGATTTCCAGCTCCACGCCACCAAATATCAATTAGTTTATGTTTTCCAAAACCATATCGTTTGTCATAATCCATCAATAATATATTTAAATCCAAATCAGAAATTTGCCTAATCATATGTACAAATTTATCAGGGTTACGGCTTTGACGTGCCCAGCCCATCAAAACAGTATTGGGTTCAACACCCGAAAAACCATAGCTACTTGCAATTATTTCAATACCTTTATATATATCCTTACATGTTTGACGGCGAGTAAAAACACCCTGTACTTTTTCATTCTTGTTAATTATTGATTGTTTGTGTTTTGGAAACAAAAATTTAGCATCTTTATTTTCATGTAGGTCAAAATTTGATAAAATTCCGTGTTTACCTACAATTGCTTTTCCAAACTCAATTAAATGAGGTCGTTTGTTTGTGCCTCCGCTAAAAAGAATAATGTTTGGTTGCCAGTTACGTTCTTCTATTTCTTTGCTATCCATTTTGTGAAGTGCAGTTCTGAGAACCGATGACCATACACTTTGCCACACATCTCCAAAATCTAATTCAACTTCTCGTTTTTTTAATATAAAATAGATTAAAGCCATTAGTGTAAATGCAATAAACATAGATACCATATCTAATTTAAACATCACAGCAAAACATGACATAAATCCAATTATTCCTACAAATTTATTTATTTTAAAAGTAGGTCTAAAATCGGTACTTGCCCAACTTTCGAGCGTATATGCCAGATTTATAAAACCATATGATGCTAAATAAAATATTGAAACAATTTTGGCTATAAAGTTTAGTTCTCCAATAAGTATTCCACCTTCGGCAATAAAAAAAATAAATATTAATGCATTGCGCGGCTCATTACTTGCGCCATAGCCTTTACCTAATGTTTTAGGAACAATCTTATCATTTGCTATTGCTTGTAAAATTCTGGGTCCACCTAAAATACCTCCTAAAGCCGACGAAAGTGTTGCTCCCCAAACACCTGCTATTACAAGTGGCGAGAACCATGCAATTTTTAACAAGAAATTAATATCATTTATAAGCATATCTCTTTTAACAAAATATGCAAAACTAATTGCAAGTATTATATAAACTACAAAACCCACGATTATAGATGACATTGTTCCGAGTGGGATAGTTTTTTTTGGGTCTTTCAAATCGCCCGACATGGCAACTCCTGCTGTAAATCCAGTTACTGCTGGAAAAAATATTGCAAACACAAACTCCAATGATACTTCTTCGCTTGCAATTCCTGTTACAATTTTTTCGGGGGCATATTCTGTATTTATTAAAAAGCCAATAAAGATAGATATTAATGAAAGTACTATGGCTCCTAAAATAAAAAACTGTGTTTTTATTGCAAGTGAGGTACTTATAAAAGCCAGTATAACTAAACTAATTATAACAATTGTACCAATTATTCTAATATCATTTTTGCTACCAGTCATACCTAGAAAATCTCTAATAGCTTCGATACCAAGAAAACTTTCGGCAAAACCAACAATATAAAGCGATATGCTTAAAGCAGTTCCTACAAAAAGTGTTATCCCAATAGAACCTCCCATCGGCAAGCCCAAACTACGAGATAAAATATAATAAATTCCTCCAGTTTTTATTCGTTTATCGGTTGCTATTGATGAAATACTTAAACCTGTTGAAAGTGAGATAATATGTGATATAACTATTATTCCTAGTGCTGCTATTATTCCAGCTTCTCCAACTACCCAACCTAGACGCATGTACATTATCACACCTAAGATTGTTAAAATAGAGGGAGTAAATACTCCTGCAAATGTTCCGAATTTTTTTGCTTGTTCTATCATTTTTTTATAATTAAGAGGTCGCCGACCTATTTAATATTGCATATATTTTATATACAATTAACTGTAAATCAAAAAATAAGCTTTAAACAAAATAGGTGATAAAATTTTGTATAGAAGTATATATTTAAGACTATCGACCAAATATATAAAATATTTGAAACGAATTAAACTATATTTTTAAAAAATGATGTTTTTTTTACAATGTGGGAAGGATTGATAAGCATATCCAACTATTTAGTATTTTTATACTGTAATATACAATCAACAGTATTTCAATATACTTTATCCTGAAATAGCTTTATACTAAAAAACGTAGAGTTTTGATAAAAAATTATGAAAAGGATAGACACCTCAAGTACTTATAGTGATGAATTAAACCTGATCTTATAATTCATCAACTAAGGTCTTTGACCTATTTAATGTGGCTTACTCACTCTGTTAATACTCAGATAATGTGTGATTTAGTAAATGCAAATGTCGAAAAACTTTTGTAACAATACTTATATATTCTAAAGCATCATAAATTTGTTTTGTTTTTACCATTTATCATTGAATTTATTGTAACTTTTTCGATGAATATTATATGCACTCTACTTTTAGCTCATGTATTTTTATATTTTAGTAAAGATAAAAAATAACTGCCTTAAAAAAACTGGCTACCCACATAAGGTTGGCTACTTACTGTGCGCTCTGCAGGTGTTTTTCACCTGTCGTTCACTTACTGTCAGGTGAAAACACCCAACAGGCGCAACTTGTTGCATGTAGATATGTATTAGACTTTATGTGGGTAGCCAATTTTTGAAAGTATGTAAACACTATCAAGCCACAACACTATTCGCACAATTGTTTATAACTTCTCAAATGTCAATTTTCTACAAAGACCAACTTAATCAGTAAATTATAAAAATGCATAAGAAATCGTTAAAAAATAACTTTACGATTTATTTTTTGCAAAATACTTAATATTAGGTGTAAACCAATTCGTAATTCGTAATTTATAATTTGTCATTTCCTAAGCCACATTAAATGGGTCGAAGACCTTTATGATTCAATTTTTAATTTTTTCCATGTTCTACTAAGCAAATATGTCGTTAATATACTTATAACTGTCAAAATCGAAGCGATTATATAATTACCATAAATCCAGTTACCAGTTGCAAACAAAGCTCCATATATTGCAAAAGAACCAAGAATCATACTTAAAACACCAGTTGGAACATCCCACGAATCAGAAGTTTGTAATTCTATTCCATCTTTTTTGGCATCAACAATAAGTTTTTTCCAACCTGGTCCTCCTGGTTTTATAAGTTTATAAAAATTAATAAGAGTATTTTTGTTTTCAGCTTTTGTAAGAAGTGTAACAGTAATCCAAACAAAACTTGTAATAAAAACCCCTAAAACTAATTTTACTCCAGTACCCAATTCAGGTAATGAGGTCATTGGATGTATAAGTTCAAGATATATTGCTACAAAAAAAGATGATACCATTGCACTTATTTCGCTGTAAGCATTAATTCTCCACCAAAACCAACGTAAAATAAAAATAAGTCCGGTACCTGCACCTATCTGAAGCAGAATATTAAATGCCTGAAAAGCATTTTTTAGAAGCAAGGCAAACAAAGCTGCTGCCAACATAAGCAAAATCGTTGAAATTCGACCAACAAGAACAAGTTGCTTTTCGCTTGCTTTGCTATTTATAAATCGTAAATAAAAATCATTTACAATATATGAAGCTCCCCAGTTTAGTTGAGTTGATGTTGTAGACATAAATGCAGCTAATAATGAGGCAATAACAATACCCAAAAAACCATTTGGTAAATACGTTAGCATTGCAGGATATGCAATATCATCTTGAATTATACTTTTATCAATATCAGGAAAAACCTTTGCAATTGAATCCAAATCGGGAAATATAACTATTGAAGCAAGAGCAACAATTATCCATGGCCAAGGACGGATAGCATAATGAGCAAAATTAAAAAATAATGTGGCTTTTATAGCTCCACTCTCATTTTTTGCTGACAACATACGTTGAGCAATATATCCACCTCCACCCGGTTCGGCACCTGGATACCAAACACTCCACCATTGTATGGCAATAGGTAAAATCAAAAGAGTTAGAACAGCATCAAAATCGTTGAAATCGGGAAGCAAATCTATTTTTGTGTTTACTTTTGGGTGATTTAGTAATCCTTCTAAACCATTTATTTCAGGTAGATTTAAAATAATAATTGCAGCACCAAATGCACCTATCAGAGCAATTATAAACTGAAAAAAATCGGTAAGTAAAATGCCTTTTAATCCACCCAATGAGCTATATATTACTGTTATTGTCGATGCTATTAGAACCGTTTGTAGTGGTGACCAATGCAAAATTACAGCCCCAATTTTTATCAATGCCAATGCAACCGATGCTATAACCATTATATTAAAAAATACGCCTAAATATAAAGCTCTGAATCCTCGTAAAAAAGCAGCCATTTTGCCCCCATATCTTATCTCATAAAACTCTAAATCGGTAAGAACCTTTGAACGTCTCCACAGTTTAGCATAAACAAAAACAGTTAGCATACCTGTAAGCAAAAATGCCCACCATGCCCAGTTTCCTGCAACTCCGTTTTTTCTTACAATATCGGTTACCAAATTTGGAGTATCGCACGAAAAAGTAGTTGCAACCATAGAAACACCCAAAAGCCACCAAGGCATATTTCGTCCTGATAAAAAAAAGTCTTTTGCACTTTTTCCAGCACTTTTTGATGCATAAATACCTATAATTAAAGATAATATAAAGAATGATATAATTATTATCCAATCAATTGTTTCTAATACCATAAGTTTGTTTTTTAAGTTTTTAATTTATATATTAATTTTTTTATATAAATCATTGACAGTAATAAAATAATAATCTAAATTTAGATTTCTTAAATTTTAATGACTCTTCGAGTCTTTTTATGCAGCTTACGCAAAAAAAACACTATTGTTGATTATCAGTTAATTAAAAAGTGAAAATAAATTTGTGCGTAAATAAACTTGATGAACCAGTTTTTTAATATTTATATTTTATTAATTTGCATATTGTTAGAATATTAATATAATGCATAAGTAAGCAAAAAAGGCTCTTATAGCCTAAATTTAATTTGCCTAAGTTAAAGTAAATTTTAGAAATTTTTAAATATATTAAATATGCAATACAAAATTGGTATTATTATATAAGGTCTTCGACCTATTTATAGTTGCTTACGCATTAATACAAAGGTAATTTAATCAGTAAGTTATGAATAGGTAAATGTCGAAAAACTTTTGTAACAGTACTTAATTATAAAATTAAACAAGATACTATGCGAAGATTCAATACATCAGGACCCAATATTCCCAAAGGAACATTATACTTTGATAAGACAAAATATTATTGACAAAGGCAAAGAACTTGTTAATGAAAAAAGATATTTTACAATTTGGGCACCACGCCAAACAGGAAAAAGTACATATTTTAGATTACTTGCAAAAGAATTAGAAAAAGACGGATATAAAGTTGCTCATATAAATTTTGAGAACTATAAGGAAACACCCATTAAATCGTTTTTAATAAAACTACGTGGCGAATTAAACTTATTTTGGAAAACAAATTTTAAAACTGAAAATATTGCAGAAATTTTTTATCAGATAGAAAATATTTTTAATAATAAATATGTATTAATAATTGATGAAGTAGAAGGAATAAACCGCGAATATTTTGGAACTTTTTTACATGCAATAAGAAGCGTGTATCATTCAAGAGAAAGGCACTCATTGAAAAGTGTAATACTTGTAGGAGTTTCAAATATCACTGGACTTGTGCAAGATAAAGCAAGTCCGTTTAATATTGCAGATAACCTACAAATGCCATATTTTACTGTAGAAGAAGTTTACGAACTTTTTCTACAACACGAAACAGAAACAGGACAATTATTTGAAGAAAAAGTAAAACAAAAAATCATCGAAATAACAGCAAATCAGCCTGGACTTGTCAATGGTTTTGCACACAGACTTGTTGATACCAATCGTGAAAAAAAAATAATAAATTATGATGATTATTTGAAAGTGGAACAATGGTATTTAACAAGAGTGATTGACAAAAATATATCGAATATAATAAAAGTAGCAAAACAGCATCGTAAATTTGTTGAGAATTTATTATTTACAAGCAAATCCGTTCGTTTTTCAATAGATCACCCTGCAATAGAAGCACTACATACAAACGGATTAATAATTTGGGACGATAATAATAATATTAAATTTTGGGTACCACTTTATAAAAAACGTTTATTTAATGTTTTTTATCCTTATACCAACGGTGAGGGAGGAAGTATTGCCAAAGATTTATTTGCCGATGATTATTTACTAAAAGACAATAAAATAAACTTTGATAAATTAATAGATAATTATAAACAACATATAAAATTAAGAAGTTTCAGACCATACAGAGAAAAAGATAAAAACGGAAAGTATAAATCCATTCCCGAGGCTGCCATGATTTATAGTTTCGAAACTTATATCAGCATTTTCATTGATGCAATAGAGGGTAAAATTTACAGAGAAGCACAAATATCGCTTGGTAATACAGATATGATAATAAATGTTGAAGGTTTTGAATATTTTATAGAAACAAAAAAATACTATAGTCCAAAAAATTTTAAAGACGGTAAAAATCAAATAGCTTACTATTGCAAAAAAGCTGGAATAAAACAAGGAATTTATATAGTTTATATTGATAATACTGTAATAAATACAAGAATAAAAGAAGACAACGAAAATATTAATAATGTTGAAGTGAAAACATATCTTATTAGATATGATGAAAAAAAGGAATTTTGAAAAAATATTGAGAAAATAATTAAAAAAAAACAAGCTATTATGCGAAGATTCAATACATCAGGACCCAATATACCAAAGGAACATTATACTTTGATAAGACAAAATATTATTGACAAAGGCAAAGAAC
>JAOZVK010000013.1:14205-27921 GCA_029938185.1 Bacteroidales bacterium
TAATAATGTTGAAGTGAAAACATATCTTATTAGATATGATGAAAAAAAGGAATTTGGAAATATTAATCAATAATTTATAATAATTTTAATATGAGTAACTTTAGAAGTAATGTAAAAAAATTCCCAAAAACATTTTGGGTAGCAAATACAATGGAATTGTTCGAACGTTGGGCATGGTATGGTCTGTTTGCAGTTCTTGCTTTATATTTAACAAAATCGACAGATGAAGGAGCATTAGGATTTACCCAAAGTCAAAAAGGTAATATAATGGGACCAGTTACAGCTATTTTGTATCTGCTGCCAATAATTACAGGAGCATTAGCAGACAGAATAGGCTACAAAAAAATATTACTAATTGCCTACACAATACTTGCTTCAGGCTATATGTTGATGGGGTATTTTACTGATTATACTACAGTTTATTTAGCTTTTTTGTATGTTGCAGTTGGAGCAGCACTTTTTAAACCTGTTATTTCGGCAACAATTACCAAAACAACCGACAAAGATTCAGCCTCCATTGGTTTTGGTATATTTTATATGATGGTTAATATTGGAGGTTTTATAGGTCCAGTATTTTCATCAAAACTTCGTGGTGCGTATGGTTGGAATATTGTTTTTGTAATGTCAGCATTTGCAATAATTATGAATATTTTGTTAGTTTTATTTTTATACAAAGAACCAGATCGCGAAAAAAACACTGAAAGTTTTGGCGAAACAATCAAAAAATCATTATCAAATATAGTTGAAGCAATAAAAGATATTAAACTTACTGTTTTTCTTATTATTATGATTGGTTTTTGGACAATGTTCAACCAATTATTCTACACACTACCAAATTTTATTGACCAATGGGTAAACACAAGTATTATATACAATGCTTTAGCAGATATTTCGCCAGGTTTAGCATCAGCAATAGGAACCAAAGAAGGAACAATTGCACCTGAAATGATGGTAGGTTTAGATGCAGGTTTTATAATTCTTTTTCAATTGATTATATCAACATTGGTGATGCGATATAAGCCAATAAATGCAATAATAAGTGGTATTATTGTAACTTCGTTTGGTATAGGAATTTCATTTGCCACTTCTAATGGTTTTTACACTATTTTAGGTATTTTTATTTTTGCACTTGGCGAAATGGCAAGTTCTCCTAAGTTTACTGAATATATTGGACGAATTGCTCCAAAAGGAAAAGAAGCACTATATATGGGAACATCGTTTTTACCTGTTGCAGCCGGAAACTTATTAGCTGGTTTTTTATCAGGACAAGTATACGAATTAATGTCTGATAAAGTAGCTATTGTAAAAAAAGAAGTTGCGACAAGAGGTTTAGAGATTCAGGAAATTTCAAAAGATTTTTCGCAAAATGATTATTTTAGCAAAGCTGCTGAATTAATGAATATGTCTAATCAGCAACTTACTGATTTTTTGTGGAATAATTATAATCCGTCTAAAATATGGATGATATTTAGTGCAATTGGAGTACTTACAATATTTGCTCTATTGGCATACGATAAACTTATGTTGAGTAAAAAAACAAATAATTAAAAAATATTGATAAATTGTTTATTTGTTTTAAATTTGCTGTAAATAATTAGAATGTAAGTACTGTTACAAAAATTTTTCAACATTTACTTATTCATAACTTACTGATTAAATTATGTTTGTATTAATGCGTAAGCAATTATAAATAGGTCGAAGACCTTAGTTGAAAATATCATTAGAAAATCAAGCAAGTGCATTTTTTGTGGCTCTTTGAGTCTTTTTATGTTACCAATGATAATCTAATAATATTTGATTTTTATCATTAATAATATCCTATAACAATTTGTTTTCTAATATATAACGTATAATGTCTAAACTAATAGAAGAATTAAAAAACCAACACAAAACTATAAGAATACTTCTTGATAAACTAAAAAAAATAGGAATATCAAAACAAGAAAAAAAACAACTCTTTGACGAGTTAAGCGAATTGCTCACTATTCATATGAAAACGGAGGATAATGAACTTTATCCAACACTTTTCAAGAAAGCCGAAAGTAGTTTTGAGCTGAAAAATAAATTAAAGCTATTTGTAAAAGATTGGAAAACGATTTCTGATTATACAAAAAACTATTTTGATAAACATTTAAAACAAGAAGGTCCCGATTTTATTTCAGATACTGCAATTTTTTATGTTAGAATAAAGCAAAGAATGTTAAAAGAAGAAGTTGCACTTTTTTCTGAATATGATACAAATATAAGTATAAACAAAACTAAAAAAATAAAGCATATAGTTATGATTAAGGTAATTGATAATCATAACGAGTTTTCAAAAAGCTTTATAATAAGAAAAATAAAACAAGACTTAGAATTATTACCATCAAAAATAAAAGAAATATTATTCTTTGAAGTAGGATTAAATGTAAGTAGTTCAAAATCGGCTTTTGATATAGTTTTAAATTCAGAATTTGATTCTCTGGAAACATTAAATAATTATAGAATTCATCTTGAACATAAAAAAGTTCTTGATTATATTAGTAAAGTATCTGAAAAAATATCAGTAGTTGATTATGAAATATAAGGTCTAAGACCTATTTAATGTGGCTTACACAAGATATATAATAAACGGTATTTCAAAAAGTAAGCTCTATACTTAATAGGTAAAAACTTTAGTATGGGTGCTTACTATGTTAGTAAGCATATATATTGGGTATCAACTGATAGAATTAAAGAATTGCAATTAGATTTGGTAAAATGAGTTTCAACTCTTATTGCCCATCTTTTATTTACCACATTTGCTTTCATTGCAGGTGTTAAAGGAGTAAAGCTCATAGCTCTATTTTTACCTAATGACCATTTAGATTTCATGAAATTATAAATTCTTTTTGGAAAAATTTGTAATTCATCGAACAAATATAGATACAGTTATTAAATACAACTTTTAAATGTTTAAAAATTTGTTATAGCACTTAATTTTGTTTTTTTACAGATATTCAATAGTTTAGTAGCCATAAGTATATTTATGTTTAAATAATCTTTAAAAACCGTTTTTTTTTAATCATCTAATTGCTTAATTTTGCTTTTGGGAATTTTTTAATAATTAATTTCTATTATATTAACATTCTACTAAGTAATTAACAATGAACAATGGATAATTAACAATTTTGCTTACGCTTGATAAACAGCATAATAAAAAAAACAAAAGTGTTGTTTTTATATATCGACCTACTTAATATGTAGATTAGTAAATATATATACTCTAAACGGTTATAGTTTTAACATTAACAAACTGTTATCAATTATTAATCAAAGCATTGTACCATTGAATAATTGTACCAAAAGTATATATTAAAAATTTATAGTAATAGTAAGCACCATTACAAAAGTTTTTTGATATTTATATTTTGTTAAATTGCATATTATTAGGAAGTTAATAGAATGCATAAGCAACATTAAATAGGTCGAAGACTTTACACAACACTAAATAGTAAATTTCACAAGATAACAACAATTATAAAATATGGATAAGGAATTAAAATTAGCAACAGATTTGATTGACTTTATTCACGCAAGTCCAAGTCCATTCCATGTAATAAGGAATGTAAAAGCTGCATTATTAAAAAAAGGGTTTAGCGACCTTAACCCTAAAGATAAGTGGAACTTAAAAAAAGGCGGTAAGTATTTTACAACAAAAAACGATAGTTCTCTTGTTGCATTTATTGTGGGCACAGAGAAAATAGAAGAAAATGGCTTTAGTATAATTGCAGCACATACAGACTCTCCAAGTATAAAAATAAAACCTAAACCAGAGATTAGAGTTGCTGATAGCTATCTAAAACTAAATACAGAAATATATGGTGGAGCAATACTAAACACATGGTTTGATCGTCCATTATCTTTGGCTGGTAGGGTAAATCTAAGAAATGACAATTTGTTTTTTCCTGAAACAAAATTTGTAAATATAAAAAAACCAATCTTAACAATACCAAACCTTGCTATACATTTAAATAGAGGTATTAATGAAGGCAAAGCAATAAAAAAACAGGAAGAAATGCTACCCATTATTACATTAATTAATAACGAACTAGATAAAGAAAACTTTCTTATAAACTATTTAGCAAAAGAACTATATACTCATCCAAGCAAAATTCTTGACTTTGAATTGAATTTATATGACTACAGTCAAGGAAATATAAATGGATTACACGATGAATTTATATCTAGTGGAAAGCTAGATGATTTAGCAATGGTACATGCCGGAATTGATGCTTTATTGAACAGTGAAGCTTCTGAAAAAACCAAAATAATGGTATGCTTTGACAACGAGGAAGTTGGTAGCAGAACTAAACAAGGAGCAGGTTCACCTATGCTTAGAAATATTTTAGAAAGACTTTGTATAAAACTTAGCAAAGACAAAGAAGCCTATTATAGAGCATTATATAACTCTTTTCTAATTTCAGCAGATATGGCTCATGCTTTACACCCAAACTATACTGACAAACATGATCCTGTAGTTCAGCCTGTTATAAACAAAGGTCCTGTAATAAAAATTAATGCAGACCAAAAATATACAACAGATAGTGTTTCGAGTTCAGTTTTTGAAACATTATGTTTAAAGGCTGAAGTACC
This sequence comes from Bacteroidales bacterium, assembly GCA_029938185.1. GTDB lineage: Bacteria > Bacteroidota > Bacteroidia > Bacteroidales > JAOZVK01 > JAOZVK01. Next base: position 18,820 of record JAOZVK010000013.1, read on the forward strand.
TGTTCAAAAATATGTTAATCATTCTGACATAAAAGGAGGCTCAACACTTGGAAACGTATTGTCTAGTCAACTAGATATACGATCAGTAGATGTTGGAAATCCAATGTTAGCAATGCATTCAATTAGAGAACTTGGAGGTGTAAACGACCATTTTTATATGAAAAAAGTATTTGAAGAATTCTATAATAATTAATAAATTAAGTATTCTTACAAAAGTTTTTCTGCATTTATTATTATGCAATTAACAGTATAATAATAGTTTGCAAAAACGCGTAAGCCACATTAAATAGGTCGAAGACCTTACAACTATTTTACAAGTATAGCATTATTAAATCAGTCTAACACTTTGAAATTTTTAAATTATGAAAAAAACAATATTAATTACATCATTTTTATTAATAATAAGTTCAATATCATTCTCTCAAACTGTATTTTCAACAGCTCAAACATTACAAAAAGGAGCCTTTTCTGTTGGATTAAATCCAGTATATGCCACAGTAGGTAATGGTGATTTTGCTTTATTTTTTCATGGAGGTATGGGAACTGGTAATAATTCAGATATTGGACTAAAATTAGGCTTTGGTTGGAGCGATACATACGTTGGACTAGATTACGAAAAAATGCTTTTTGCAAATTCAAACGTCTTTTTGTCAGGCTCTTTGGGCGCACATTATTGGCGTGATTTTGGTATTGATGCAAATATAATTTTTTCATTTAAAGTAAGCAATGTTTTCCTAACTACTGGTTTGGATATGAATATGAATTTTGTTAGTATAAATAATAATGGTGAAGATGAATTAGATGTTCAATTTCCTTTTTTCCTACCTCTTGCCGTTGAGTTTTATTTAAAAAAGCATATATCCTTAATTTTTGAAGCAAACATTAAATTAACAGATGAAGCTTTTACAACAATTGGAGGTGGAATTAATATATATTTTTAAACCATTAACTAAGGAGTTAAAAACTAAAAGCTAAAAGTTAAAAATTTACTTCCTTTTTTAGTTGTAATATAGTTATAGTAAGAATATTATAATAACAAATGGAATGTTTTTTTTGATAAAACCTTAACTATTATGGTAAAAATTTTTCAAATCATATTATTGTTGTTTTTTTATTCAATAACAAGTACTGCAAACATTGATGATGATTTATTGTCTTTATTTCAGATTGACGAAAAAAAAATACACCAACAATTTGATGAGCTTAATAAATTAGAAAAATTAGTTAACGAAAACAAGGTGAGTATTATAGATTTTAATACTCAATTGGAGTTTAATTATAATCTTTTTTCAGAAACAATAAACCCACAAGCACCTTTAGGAATTAATTCGTTTTGGTGGGCATTTTCGTTTGCATTAGTTGGTACATATACATTATATGGTGCTGGTGCTGGTCCTATTGCAGTAATAATTACATATTTTAGTAGTAATAAAAGTGATAGTGAAACCAAAAAAGCTATGTGGGGTTGTGGTGTAGGTACTATTTTGGGAGGAGCATTAAAATACTTAACATTACAACTATAAAAAAATGATTGATAACTTGGATTTAGATATTTTTAATATATGTAATGTTGATGATTTCCATGAAATAGCTTTAAAAATATTTAGATACCAAGCACAAACAAACAACGTTTACAAAGACTATCTTACACATATAAATATAAACCCTGTTGATATAAATAGTATTAACAAAATACCATTTTTACCCATTGAGTTTTTCAAAACCCACAAAGTAAGGTGCAATCAATCAACTAACGGTATAATATTTACAAGTAGTGGAACTTCAAAGGAGGGTGTAAGTAAGCATTATGTAAGCGATTTGTCTTTGTACGAACTTAGTTTTATTAAAACTTTTGAACTGTTTTATGGTGATATTTCGCAATATTGCATTTTGGCACTTTTACCTAACTATCTTGAGCGCAAAGGTTCTTCTTTGGTATATATGACCAAAAAATTTATCGAAAAAACAAAACATCCCAATAGTGATTTTTATTTGTATGATACTGAAAAACTGGTTAGTACTTTAATTGACTTAAAACAAAAAAATCAGAAAACAATATTAATTGGTGTAACTTATGCATTATTAGATTTGGCTGAAAATTATAAGCTAAATTTAGAAAATGTAATAGTAATAGAAACAGGTGGAATGAAAGGGAAAAGAAAAGAAATAATAAGAAAAGAACTCCATTCTAAACTAAAAAAAAGCTTTAACTTTAGTAATATTCATTCGGAATATGGCATGACAGAAATGTTATCTCAATCATACTCAAAGGGTAATGGTCAGTTTTTGTGTCCACCATGAATGAAAATATTAATAAGAGATATGTATGATCCTTTCACATATTTGCAAGATGGCAAAGCTGGAGGAATTAATATTATTGACCTTGCAAATATAAATTCGTGTTCTTTTATTGAAACTAAAGATATTGGTATTCAGAATACAAACTCGGATATGTTTCAACTAATCGGTCGTTTTGACAATAGCGATATTAGAGGGTGTAATTTATTAATAAACTAAGGTCTTCGACCTATTTATAGTTGCTTACGCATTAGTATAAAGACAACTTAATCAGAAAGTTATGAATACGTAAATGTCGAAAAACTTTTGTATCAGTACTTAGTTATGTTTCAACAGATTAATGTATTGTGTCTTTAGACCTAACTTATTGATTAACATTGTTAATTTGTTGATTATTGTCCAAAAATATATATCAAAACAGACGAAGTCTGTAATTTTATAACAATTAAAAATATAATTTATATGTGTTTAGCAGTTCCCGGAAAAATCGTTTCCATAGATAAAAGCAATCCTGATATAAGAATGGCAAAAGTTAATTTTGGAGGAGTAATAAAAGATATTTGCATAGAATGGCTTCCCGAAGCCAAAGTTAATAATTATGTTTTAGCTCATGTTGGAACAGCATTAAGTATTGTAGACGAAGATGATGCTAAAAAAACACTAGATGCTTTTGACGAAATTGGTAGGTTAATTGAGGAGGAAGACAAGAAAAAATAATATATAATACTAAAAAAGACATATAACAAATTTGTTATATGTCTAATATTTATTATATGAATTTTATTAGCTGATTGTTATTCTACCATAACTTTTTTAGTTATAACATTATCTTTAGATATTATTTGAATAGTATAAATTCCCTTAGCTTTATTATGTAAATCAATAGGAATAAGTTTATGTCCCGTTTTTGATTGTATAGTTTTGGAATAAGTTAGTTTTCCACTAATACTAAATATACGAACAGTCATCTCATTTTTATTTTCTTTATCAAGTTTTATATTAAACTGTCCATTATTTGGATTTGGATAAACAGTCATAGAGTTATCAGTTTTTGAAATGTCATATATTCCTGCTGCTGTTTCTACCTTTATTTTTTTAGATATTTTTTCACCGTTGTTCACTGATAGTGTTATCGTTTTTTCACCTTCAGTACTATAATTGACAGTATGAGGTCCAACAGTAGTAGCACTAGCTGGACTTGCATCAGCACCAAAGTTCCATTCATATGTTTTAGTTTGTGAAGCTAAATCGAATGTTTTATCTGTTACTGTTATACTTTCGCTAACTGTTATTTTTAAAGCACTTAAACCAAAATCAACAAGAACAGAAGTTCCTACATATTTTAATATACCCTCTTCTGTAGCACTTTCATTAAAACGACCAATCCACCCTGTAGACATGTCAGAAAAGCCAATAGATAAGCATTGTACACCATCCATTGTGGGGTATTTAATCCAATTATTTCCACCATCTACACTATATGAAGCACCTTTATCACAACTTACATACATTTTTTCTGTTCCATTAACATATTTTATATCGCCAGTATATACATTATCATCTGTGACTATTGTCCAGTTATCTCCGCCATCGGTAGTTGTATAAACTTTTTCACTATTATCAGGTCCACCATATAATAAACCATTTTGTTCATCTGCAAAAGCAATGTCAATTCTACTTCCGTTTATAGGTGTTGTCATTACTGTCCATGTTTTACCTTTATCACTTGATTTGAATATGCGTCCTTTAGTTGTTGGGAAAAAAACGATACCATTATCACCAACACTATATAAACCAACAGTACCATACTCTTCTGCTTGATTAGCAGGTATATTAGCTTTGGCTGTTCTTGTCCATGTTGTACCACCATTATTTGTTGTATAAATCTCAAAATAACCACCATTAGGATCTCCCATACAAAAACCATTATCTTTGTCCCAAAAATAAACAACATTTGCAAAAGCGTCACTTCCAGTAAAACTTGCTGAAGTTTGTTTAGTCCAACTTGTACCACCATTAGTAGTTTTATATATTCCACCACCAGCACCTGCGCTGTTTGGATAAATAGCTGTCCATGCAGTTGTTCCATCTAAAGCAGCTATCATAGCAGGCGAAACATCTCCTCCAGCGTCAGTTATTGTATATGGAGTCCATGTTTTACCACCATCAGTAGTTTTTGTAAATTCTTTTATTTTCTTACTCGCACCTGAACCATCGTAGGCTACTGCCCATACAACGTTCTTATCTACAACATGTATATTTTTTATTCCTCGACTTTTCTCAGCGAATCCTGTAGCTTGTTTTATCCATATTAAATCCTTACCAACTCTAACATAGTCAGTTTCTGTTTTTTCAGCACTAGCTGATGTTGTAACTTTTAGTGTTACATCATAAATTCCTTCAGTTTCATATTTTACTGTTGGGTTTTGTTCAGTTGATGTTGCAGGTGTTCCTCCTTCAAAAGTCCAAAGCCAAGATGTTGGATTTCCTGTTGATAAATCCTCATATTCAACTTCGCCGCCTACACCAACAGAAGTTGGAGTTTTTGCAGATATTCTTGCATTAAGTTCATTGTAATCAATAGTTGAAAATCCATGACTTGAAAATAAACCTCTACCATGAGTTGCAGCAATTACTTCATTATCTGATTTACGCATTTGAAGCATATCAACTCTAACATTTGCTAAACCTGAATTTGAAGCTATCCATGTTGGTGCACTTGCATCTAAATTTTTAGTTGACCAAACACCAACTTCTGTTGCTATAATTGCTTGTTTTCTATTATTGGGGTTAAACAAAACCCATCTAACTGGCATATCTGGTAAGTCTCCCTCTTTATCAATCCAATTTGCACCACCGTCATTTGTATACCAAATTGACTTTACTCCATAGTTTGAAAATGTTGCAACTAATTCGTTTTCATCAACTCCTACATCAATACAAGAAATAGTTCCGTCCGGTAAATTACTTTTAGATATTTTAGTTGAAGCATGACTTCCATCAGCATTTGTAACTTTATATATATCACCACCACGTGTTCCTACAAATAAGGTCGATGAGCTTGTAGTATGAGGAGAAACGACAATGTGAGATGCATCCGATCCTAGTGGTACAGTTATCTGTTTAATAGTAGGATTGTCTGCAATATTTGATATTCTATTAAGTTTTGAAGTAGAATAAGCTGAAAATAAAATTTTCTTATTATCATCATAATCAGTTGGATTAATAAATGAACCTGAGTTATCACTTTGCAAGGAACTAAAACCATTTCCACCATTTTTTGATATATAATAATTGTTATTTACATATGAAGTAATTTGGATATTTGGATCAAGTTGGTCAATAAAACAAAATGCTCCATCGCCTCCTGTTACTTCTTTGGTTGAATTTACTCCACTTGATTTAAATTGTTGCGACCCATTATCTTGAGCACCTGCCAAAAAATAGCTTTTTCCTAAATCAGGATGAATTGCAGCTGCATAAAATTGTGTAATGTTAAAGTCTTTATTTCTCATTTCGAAAGCAGGATTTGTACTACTACCTATATCTTTTGAGTAATAGATTCCACCATCGTTTCCAAAAATAGCTTCGTTTGGATTGCCTGGTCTGAATACAATAGCATGTTGGTCTGCATGTACTTCTGGTTTACATGCACCTGTCCAATATGAAACAGTTTCCCATGATGTACCACCATTTGTACTTAGGCTTAAATCAATACCACCTGCTATTACAATATCTGGATTAGTTGGGTGAACAGCTAATATTAAATCATACCATGCTTGACCTCTTGTGAAATCGTTAGTTGAGTAGCTACATGATTGTTCCATATATTTGGGTATAGTAACATCTGACCATGTCGAACCACCATTAATTGATTTCTTTAGCCAGCTTACATTAGAGCTTTGAGATGCTACAGCATATATAACTGATGAGTTTGAGGGAGCAATTGCTAATTCTATTCTTTGCATAGTACCTGACGGACTAACAGAAGTCCAAGATTTACCATCACTTGATTTGTTAATACTACCAGCTATGCCTGATTTTCCTGTAGCTGCATAAATAGTTCCATCTGTAGCAATTTCTATATCACTAACAAATGAAGTTATTGACGATTTTGTCCAACTATTACCACCATTTTCAGAGTAATATAAACCATCATCTGCACCTACAAGTACTAATCCTGTTGATGTTACGGCAATTTTCTGTATAGTTTTTGTACTTAAAGTAGTTATTCTGTTCCAGTTAGTACCACCATCAGTAGTTTTCCATACACCCTGACCTCTTACAGCATCAGCATTATTCCAACCTTCGCCAGTACCAACATAAAAATTTTGTTTATTACTAGGGTCATATGCAATACAAGATATTGCTATATTTGACCAAAAGTTATCGACCGCTTTCCAAGATGAATTAGCATCAGTAATATCATCATTATACCATAGTCCACCAGATACAGAGCCAGCCCAAACTTTTTTGTTAGTTGCATCGTTTGGGTCAAACATTACAGCTCGTACACGACCACCTACATTGTTTGGACCTCTATCTTCCCAAGGAAAAGCTTGTTCTCCAGGAATACCAGATTTTAAAGCACGTCTCATTTCTTTAACCTTTTGGAATACAGGAATAAGTCTTTCAACTGGAGGATATCCTAATGCAGGATCCATTGTCATAAGAAAGTTTTGTTCCCATGCCAAGTCTGGTCTATCTTTTTTGGGAATTGCTTTATATTCTTCAGGTGATAGTTTAGCCCTATTGTTATATTCATGATTGGCTAAAAACTCTTTATAATCTTTTTTACTATTAGGTTTGTTTATTTTGTAAATGGTACCTAATGCACCAAATAATATAAGTACACTCAAAAAGATGTATACTCTATTAGAAAGTATTTTTTTTCTCATATTGTTTAAATAATAAATTAGAAATTAAAAAAATATTGATTATCTGCAAATTTACATATAAAAAATGGTTTATGCAATAATATGTTTATATCAGAATTATATAAGGTCTTCGACCTATTTATAGTTGCTTACGCATTAGTACAAAGGTAATTTAATCAATAAGTTATTAATAGATAAATGTCGAAAAACTTTTGTAACAGTACTTAATATAGAAAATAAATGAGTCGTTTTTATATAGCCTTAACTTTCAAATGTAATATTATTATTTGGGGTACCTACGTCTTGTTACAGAAGATTTTAATAATACAAATCGTTTGTATCTCAACCACCTTCCATATACTTTTAAACCCTTTTTAAATTTACTTTTTTTTGAATCTTCATTAACACTAATTTTATTATCCATTAGCATAGCTGTACATAAACATTGCTTGCGATATGTTCGTTTCAAAATATCAAAATATTGACATGTCTCACAACCTTTCCAAAACTCATTATCAGATGTAAGTTCAGTATAAGTTACAGGTTTATAACCTAGTTCTGAATTTATTTTCATAACAGCCAAACTTGTTGTTAATCCAAATATTTTTGCATATGGAAATTTTATTTTTGATAATTCAAGTGCTTTGGCTTTTATTTTTTTAGCAATACCAGCTTTTCTAAATTCTGGAGAAACAATTAAACCCGAATTTGCAACAAACTCTTTACCTTGCCAGCTTTCAATGTAACAAAATCCTGCTACTATTTTATTTGATAAAGCAATAACAGCTTTTTCGTTTTCAATTTTAGATTTTATATATTTTGTTGTTCTTTTGGCAATACCTGTTCCCTTGTTTTTTGATGCCATATCTATCATATGATTTATTTGTCCTGCATATTCAAGATGTTTTTTATTACAAAATATTATTTTTATATTTTTCATCAGAAATTAATTTTTGCTCTTTGAGCCTTTTTAGGCTGCTTACGCATAAATTTTTTACCTATGTGAAAGTTTATACTTTAAAAGGTTCAACTATTCAATGATACAAAATATTGAATAATAACATATAAATATTTAATAAAAGTAAAATTCTTAACCTACATTTAGTATATTTTTCGAAATACAATTGATTATAATTCTACTTTACAAACTTAAATGATGCTAAAAATAAGATGTTTAGCATTAAATTTATTTTAGTTCAAAAAAAAGTTAGTATTTTGAATTTCTATTTCTCAAGTTTTTTTAGCCCTCGTATGTTTGCAAAAAAAGGTAAGTTTTTAATAGTTACTTTTTGATGCTTTTTTTATGGTTTATTTGGATAATGGACTTCTCAATAGTTATTTTTCACTTATATTCAAATAATTACCTAAATATAAAAACACTTTTTGTAAAATAAAATCATTTCGCAAAAATAGAAATGGCTGAATAATAGACAAATACAAAAAGTAAAAATATTAAAGTAATAATAAAAAGTTTTTTAATATAATGTATAGGAATCGTTAAAAAATAACTTTCCGATTTGTTTTTTGTAAAATACTTATATTTAGGTGTAAACCAATTCGTAATTCGTAATTTATAATTCGTAATTTCCTAACTATTGAGAACTTACGTAATTTATTAGTTTTTATAAGCCCACTGAAGACTAAACTCAGAACTCACAAAAAACATAAAATTCTTAATTTAAAATCGCAACATAATGTTAATAATATTTTAATCAAAAATTTAATATTTCATATACCTGAATATATGATTGTTGTATGAAATATTCAGAAAAAACCTTTAGTTTCAAAACAAGCTATACTCTGTTATGTATCAATAATATATAAAACATCTTAAAATACGTTTCCGAATACTTGCGATTTATAGAAATAATGGTTCAGAACTCACAAAAACAGTTCTTTTTTTCAAAAACAATCGCAAATTAAAAGT
>JAOZVK010000214.1 GCA_029938185.1 Bacteroidales bacterium
TTCCGATTTGTTTTTTGTAAGATACTTATATTTAGGTGTAAACCAATTCGTAATTAGTAATTTATAATTCGTAATTTCCTTACCTAAGAGTATTAGAACCCAATATAGAATCTGCCTCATTTTCGGGCAATTCCTCAACAGTTTTTAGTTTCGATTGAATAACTCTTGTTCTTATGCCAACCAATTCATCAATATCTTCGCTTGCTTTGTTTATTTTATGTTGTGCTTTTTGAAGAATATCTCCAAACTTAGCAAATTGAGTTTTTACAGCACTTAGTACTTTCCATACTTCGGCACTTCGTTTTTGTATTGCTAATGTCTTGAATCCCATCTGCAAACTATTTAGTAATGCTGCAAGTGTAGTGGGACCTGTAACTATTATTTTATAGTCCCGTTGCAGTTTTTCAATTAATATTGTTTGCCTTACAACTTCGGCATATAAGCTTTCTGTTGGCAAAAACAAAATTCCAAAATCGGTTGTTTTTGGCGGACTAATATATTTGTTTTTTATTTCTCTTGCACATCTTTTTATTTCGGTTTCTATTTCCTTTATTGCTGCTTTTACCAATTCCTTGTTGTCGGTATCATAAGCATTTACAAGCCTATAATATGCTTCGATTGGAAATTTTGAGTCAATTGGCAAATAAACCACATTGTCAAAACTATCTTTTCCAGGAAGTTTTATTGCAAACTCTACACGTTCTTTACTTCCTCGTTTTATTGTTACATTTTCTTCATACTGTTCTTTTGACATTATATTTTCGAGAATATTTCCAAGTTGAATTTCGCCAAGTATTCCACGAGTTTTAACATTTGTCAAAACTTTTTTTAAATCGCCTACACCAGTTGCCAAATTTTTCATTTCGCCTAAATCCTGATGTACCTGTTTTAATCTTTCGCTTACTATATTAAACGATTCGCTTAGTCTTTTTTCGAGAGTCGATTGTAGTTTTTCATCTACTGTTACTCTCATTTCTTCAAGTTTTTTAGAATTTTCGTTTTGTAATTCTTTTAGTTTTTGTTCAACTGTTATTCTAATTTGTTCGAGCTTATTTTCGGTTTCGGTTTTCAATTGTTCTTGTTTTACAATAAGTTCATCAAACTTAAACTTTTGTAGTTCATTAAATTCTTTGATTACATAATTTAGCTTATTCTCAAACGAATTTAAAGAGTCTGATAATTCGGTTCTATTATCTTTCACAGTTTGTGATAGTTCCGTTCTATTTCTCGAAAATTCATCTCTTATATGTACATCTAATTTTAAAATTTCGGAGCTTATTTTTGTAAACTCAGTTTTTGTTTTATCATTGTTTGCATTTGCTCCACTCGACCAAACCATCCAAAGATTAACAAAAAGCAAAAGTATAATTATTATTAGTAATGTTGTTGTCATGCGTTCTTAAATAATGTAAAATTTAGTATTTTTACTTTAGAAATTTATGTCTTAATATACTCAAAATGGTTGCAAATTTAACTTTGACAAAGTTTAAAACTTTGTCAAAGTTGGAGTTACAGAATATAAAAATGTAAGTTTATAAGCGTTTACAGTATATACTACAAATAAAAAGTGGAAACAAACTTTTAACTTTTTACAAAAGACCTCAAGAATCCAAAATAGGTTTAAGAACATTTTCAACATCAGTATAAAATCGGGGAGCATCAAAATCTTTGCGTTTCCATAGATATTTTTTAATGCTTTCGAGAAACATTTTGCTAATTATTTTTTTTGCCACTTCTTTTTCAGTAATTTTACAATATTCTTCATAATCGGGAACATTTACATACATATCAAAGGCACCAGATTTCCAACGCCAAAACTTTTTATCCGGACGAAATGAATGAGTTTTAGGATCCATTGCCATAAAAGTCATACATATTTCTTTCAATTTATCTCCATATTTCGAAATATCCAAATTATTGCTTACAAACAAAGCTAACTCATGAGTAAAATATTTAGCTTCATAATTTACCACCCCCATATCCACCATTCCAGAAAATCCAATCTTTATATTTTTGCTGTTATCTCCTATCATAGTTTTTCAATTTAAGTAGTCTTACAAAAGTTTTTCGGTACTTGTATTTTATTAAATTACATATTATTAGAGTATTAATAGAATGCGTAAGCCTCATTAAATAGGTCGAAGACCTTAATTGTCATTTTTATGTCCTGGAGGTCTTGCAAGTTTTTTTTCACGAGCCATACATTCAGGTAATAAAGGATAGTTATATATTTTTCTTTTTTCCTCAATTTTACATTCTTTTTCTGTTCCCTTGAATTGTGTTTCAAAAAAAAGGTCTTTTTGTGTTAATTTATACTTACTGTCATTATAATAAATATGGTTTGTGTAACGTCTTAATTCGCCAACACATGTTATTCCATATTTCCAAACTTCACCTTCATTTAGCCAAATACTGTCTTGTGCAATTGCTTCGCCCCAACGCAATAACGGATACCAACCAGAATATAAAGCAGTTAAAACGTACTGTTCACAGTTTACTTTTTTGTGCTTTCTCTTTACTGTTCTTTTTACTGCTTTCTTATATTTTATTACTCTTACTTCGGGTAATTCAAGTGTCCCATCTTCGTGTATTACTACATAGCTTGTTATTGCAGCTATTACAAAGATAAGAAAAAGAAATAACTTACGAAATTTAGCTATTCCTATTTTGGGAATTTTTTTGATTTTTGGAGTTTTTTTAAGTTCAATTGAAGTTTTTGACTTTGTTTTTAGACGGAGTTTCTTTTTAGTATCTATCATAATTAAAAGTTTGTGTACTAAAAAAAGCGTGAACTTAAACTTATCTTTTTTAGAGGCACCAGCAAGCACCAACGACACAAGACAAGCAGGTTCACGCAAAATTGCGTAAACAAACTGTCTAATTTTCTTGTGTCAGTGAAAATTGCTGGTTTTCTAAAAAAGAAAATTAGTTATTGCTTATTTTAATACTGTTAAGTATTATATATTTTATTTATAGTGTAAAGATATAATTTTTATTTGTTAAAATAAATAATTTAGTACATAGTTTGTTCATAAAAAATAGAATATCCTAATAATCAATGTATCATAAGTTTCACGCAAAAGCCGCAAAAGGAAAAAACAAGCAAAAACGCAAAGCATGATTTGAGACTTTGCGTATTTTGCGTCAATCATTTTGCGTTCTTTGCGTGGAATTTGTTAGTCCTTTTCTATGAACAACCCCCGTAGTTTTGTTTATTCTTTTGTCAAGTGAAACAAAACCCGTCAGACCGCTCCAAGCGGTCGGACGGATGCCTCAAAGCACACATGAGCATATTTATAAAAAAATTACAATTGAAAAAGCAACTAATAAACTTCTGAAAACAACTAAATATAAAATATAATGAATCTGAAAACACAAAACAGCTTCTTTGTTTATTGCGAAATATTGAAAAATAACTCTTTGAGTTTTTTTGATCTTACTTACGCCAGACACTTTGTAAAGTTGGGCTATCCATGTAAGGTTGAATATTACTATCTATCTGATAATTGCGTATAAATTGACAGTGTGGCTTTGAGCCACACCGATAGTAATTTATCGCTCAAAATAAAGTTTTTATTTAATAATAATTACCGGAAAATCCTGTCCAAAACCGTAGCTTGTTGGATATTGGGCTGTACCTTTATATTTTTTCGATAATTCCGGAACTTTGTCGTTCAAAAATGCACTGATTTCTTTTACAGTAATTTTACGGTCTTTGCTGCCACCATCGGCTTTGCCTTTAATAGCCTGCAAAATTGCATAAGTAAACACTCCATGACCAAGCTCTTTAAACTCAGTAGCAAATTGCTTCGTACCGCTTGCCGTAAGCCAAAATGTGCCAGTACTACGTGCCAATTGCGATATTGCCTTCTCTTCTGCTGCACCACGAGAGGCAAGCATATCAACTATTCCGCCCGACTGACAGGCATCTAAAACAAACATTTGTTTTCGGGCTTTTAGTTTAGTGGCAAAATCTTGTAATTCGTTTCCCGAAACAGCCTTCGATTTCAATAAATCGTTATTGCCGTAAAGTTGTGTTACATCATAAGGTACAATATAAAACTGTGCTTTGTCTTCTTCGCTCATTACACCATGTCCTGCATAGTAAAATATAAAAACATCGTTTGCCTGTGCTTGTGTTTTTAGTTTATCAAATGCTTTCATGATACCGATTTTTGTTGCCTGTGCATCGCTCAGAAAAACAATATTTGTTTTGCCGAAAATACTGCTACTTCCTTTTTCTATTTCTTGCCCGAAAGCCTTTGCATCTGCCAAAGCATAATTGAGTTTATATTTTGGATTTTTATAATTGTCGATACCTATTACAAGCATATACAAATTGGCTGTTTTTTTCACTCCCTCATAAAATACAGTTATTTCATCGGCTAATGATTCGGTTCGTTGGGTATTAAAGGCAGTGGCTTTAATTTTATTTTCGCCATTCAAAAGGCTTATTGTAAATGTTTTTGTTTTACTTGTGTTCTCTTGCTGTCTTGGCTTAAACCCTCGATGTGTTGTTTCTACAAGTTTACCATTTAGGTATAAGCGTATTTCGTCTATACCGCCGCCTTGGTCGGTTATTTTCACTGTTACTTGTATATCTTTTACAGTAGATTTTAACAAATTTGCACCAAATGGTGTAATACCGCGTAAATCTCCTGCTTTCTTTGGTGAAGTAATCTCAACAAGCGGTGGCAATTTAAAGTTTTTAAGGCTGTTTTTTTCCTTGTTTATTTTTTCGCCTGCCAATACTCTTGCTCCGAGACCAGGAGTGTAGTATTTCTCATAAAACTGGCTTAAAGGGTGAAATTTGGCAGCTTTATTGCCAGCTTGGTTTACATGCCAACCCACCAAATTCTCAGCACCCTGCGAAGCATCAAAATAACCTTCGGGAGTGTATAATATCCAACGCTTATTATCGGGGTGGGCATACAGTGTAAGCAAAAGTTCACCATTGCTCATGCTGTACCAGTTGATTACACCATTATGAAGTACCGCAGTTACCAATTTGCCGTTACCACTTATATTTACTGCCCAAGCTGCTACTTGTATTGGTGCTTTCCACAATTTATTTCCTTTTGTATTGGCACAATAAATATTAAAATCAGCACCTAATATTATTTTATTGCCATTGGGCGAAATATCGGTAGAACGGCATCTTTCGTATTGTTTAAGAAAGCTAATTTTATTACCGTTTATTTTTGGCGAATAGGTATCTTTCCAGTTGCTTACCCTTACTCCCGATTTATTGTCAGTGTAGCTTACAAAACCTGATAGGTTTTGAAAACCTGTCAGGTTTCTATCTGCTACCGAAAACAGCATAGCTTCCTTGCCCTTAGGAGTAAAAGCTATTTTGTCGGCAGAATAATTTGTTTTGAAATATTTGAATTGATAGTTCGCAAAATTATTAATTTCTCCAGCTTTATAAAACAGTTTATCTCCATATTTGTTCATTCTGCCGAAGTCTGGTTGGTAGCCAGCAAAAAAAATATCTCCGCTTGTTGATATTTTTATATCCATAATAGTGTTGCTGCAAGCTGGATAATCTCTGTAAGAGCCTTGTCCAGCATTTGTCCACCTGCGAATATGGCTCCACCAATTCCCATCTATGTATTTTGAATAATACCCTCCACCGTATAAATATTTTCCGTCTGCTGAGAATGATACCTTATTTAAACCTCCGTTTTCATTCATTCCGTCAAGTTTGGCTTTGTATAGTAATTTTAATTTTTTGCCAGAAAATATATCAATATCTGGAGCATCTTCGTAGCCTATTGCGAGCTTACTGCCATCTGGTGAAAATGCTATTGAAAACGGGCGTGTACCTGCACCATTCTTTATCTTTTTTAGTTTAAAATATTTGTCGTATAAGCGTATTTTACCATCAAAGCAAACTGTGGCAAGCCTGCCAGAATAATCAAAAGTTATATTGTAAGAAGATTTGCCGTATCCGCTAAGGGTTTTAACTTTGACAAAGTTTGAAACTTTGTCAAAGTTCTGCTCGTAAATAACTACTCCTTCTCCTCCACCCAAAGCTGCAGCAAGATAATCGCCTTTTGACGAAAATTCTAAATCCATAATACGACCGCCAAGCCCCGTAAGCTTTTGTTGTATTTCGCCAGTTGAAGTATTGAAAAGGTAAATATCATCATTTTTCGTCCATCCTGCCACAGCCGCTATTTTACCGTTTGGCGATAATGCACCAGCGTAGAGCATACCAGCTTTTCCATGCCCTATTGGCGGGCGGAATGTTTTTAATAAGTCCCCACTTGTTGCATTCCACAGCTTTGCTGTTTTATCAAGGGAAGCTGTTAAGATATACTTTCCTGCGGCATCGCTGCTTATTCTGTTAATTGTAGTCGTGTGCATTTGTGTGTTTAGTCGCAGTATAGGCTCTGTTGTTTGGGCTTTCAATTGTATATTTATTATTGCCCATTGAATAATTAATAATGTTGTTAATAGTTTTTGCATAATTTTAAATTTTTTAAATTTATAATGATAATAAGTAAGTGAATAGCTAATAGTTTGCTTGCGCTTGATAAACAGTAAATAATTAATAATTGGCTATCGCCTGAAAATAGGAAATTTGAAAAGTAAATTATTTAAGCTAAGTTAGTATAGCTATCTACTTTAATACTTCCAAATAAAATATGGGAGCTAATGTAATAAAAAATTTGATAATATAGACATGTTTCATATAAACTTTACACTTTTAAAAACCTTATTTTTTATTTTTAACCTTAATAGGAAGATCATTTTCGTAGTTTACAAACCTTATTACCTTATTTATTATTTTTATAATGAGGTAATAAGGTTGAAATATAGTACTGACGATATTTTTCTACTAAGACAAGAAACAAAAAAATACTTGTGCTGAGCTTGTCGAAGTAAGGTTTCCAAAATCGGTAAAAAGTGTAAAGTTTATTTTTGTTATTTGAAACATGTTATAATAATAAAAATTATTTAATAATATAATTAACAAGGCTGCTTATCAATAAGTTACGCAGTGAATTAGCTAAGATTACATGCTATTCTCATTTTTGAACTTAAATTTTTATATTAAAATTTTTAGATTTATATTTGTATTATAAAAATAAAATAGGAAGTTGAAATTAAATTTTACTGAAATTTGGGCAAAGGTCTTCAGTTTCTCCTGCTTTACCAAATCTACTTTTTGGCAAAATATGATGTTTATGTATATAAAAAAAATTCCCACATTTACCGCATTTACCTTTTCTTGCCTCTTTCATTTTTTTAATTTTTTAATGATTCTAAAATGAAAATAATAATCTCCAAGTTCTTTTGTATAAGAAACTGGAATACTGTCAATTGAATAATTATCAGTTCCTTTGCTTTCCATTAATTTGATACTTTCCATTACTCCAGGAAGTTTCTCAATATCGGCTCTAAGTAGATATTCGAACATTATTTTGTCAAAATTCTGTTCTTTTACATCTTCTTTTGCCAAAGGATTTGAAATATAGATATTAATACCTATTGAATTATCTTTCTCATCATAACTGGCTGTCATATAAACTTCACTGTTTTCGGATGGTATTACTTTATTCATTTCCTCTTTCACTATCATACTGACTTGCTCCTTGTCTAATCCTTTGTATATTTTTCCGAAGGCTTTAGCAAGTTTTGTGATGTTTACTTGTTCTTTGCTATCTTTCATATTAATACTTTTTTAGATATGTTATTTTGTAAGATTACAAATATAAAATTATTATTACTAAATCATTAACTGTTTATTTACTTTTTTATTTATCTTTGTCGATTATTTTTTGATTGTTTATGTCTCTTTCTAAATATTTTTGACTATAAACTGCTCAAAAGAATAATATAAAATACTAATCTGGTGTAAAGATATAAATATATATTAGTACATCCAAATATATAATTGTTTTTTTTAATGAAAATTTTATGTCAAGCTTAAATTCTGTTGGAGATAGAATAAAAGATGTTATGAATAAGGAACTTATGAATTATCGTTCCTTTGGAAAAAAAATTGGATATAGTGATGTAGTAGTTGGAAATATTATAAAAAATAGAAACAAACCAAGTTTTGATTTTATTTTTAACTTAATTCAAACATATAATTGGATTGACCATACATGGTTATTAACTGGCAGAGGCAAAATGTTAAAAACAGGTAAAGAAATTATTGATAATAATAAATGTGTTGAGACAGATGATAAAACTTCTGTTTCCGATTTACGTCATACTATCAAAATACAACAAGAATTAATTGATTTTCTTAAAGAAGAAAATAAACGTTTAAAAACTGAGAATTTAAAAGCCTAAAAAACATAGCCGTCAAGTGAAACAAAACCCGTCAGACCGCTCCAAGCGGTCAGACGGATGCCTCAAAGCACATAGCTTGCTATCAATATTTTTATTATATACAGATTATCAGGCGTAAGCAAAATTATTAATTATTCAAGACAAATATTTTCTGTAACACTCTAAGAATCCAAAATAGGTTTAAGAACATTTTCAACATCAGTATAAAATCGGGGATCATCAAAATCTTTGCGTTTCCATAGATATTTTTTAATACTATCAAGAAACATTTTGCTAATTATTTTTTGTGCCACTTCTTTTTCAGTAATTTTACAATACTCCTCATAATTGGGAACATTTACATACATATCAAAACGACCATACTCCAACGCCAAAACTTTTTATCTGGACAAAATGAATGAGTTTGAGTATCCATTGCCATAAAAGTCATACATATTTCTTTCAATTTATCGGCATTTTTCATTCATCGCTTTACACTTTTTCTATCAAAAAATTGGCATTTTTCATTTATCGCTTTACACTTTTTGGATTTAAAACCTTATTTTTTTTGTTTTAACTTTAATAGAAATAAAGTTTAATCATCATTGTTAACCTTATTACTTTATTTAAGTAATTAACAATGAACAATGGATAATTAACAATTTTGCTTACGCTTGATAAACAGCATAATAAAAAAAACAAAAGTGTTGTTTTTATATATCGACCTACTTAAACTATTATAAGCACCCATACAAAAGTTTTTACCTATTTAGTATAGAGCTTACTTTTTGA
>JAOZVK010000215.1 GCA_029938185.1 Bacteroidales bacterium
ATAAAATTAGAACTAATAATATTTTGTAAATTATTAGTTTTTATAAGCCCACTCTCAGCCTGTTATTTTAAAGGCACCCCTATTTTTAAATTGTTACAAAATTATATATTTTTTTAATATATTAAGTAGAAAATCAAAAAAAACTTAATCTGATTTACACTAAACTAAGAGTATTTATAAAAACTATATTAATTTGTGACATGTTCAAAGTTTGGATAAATTTAAAAAATTAAATATTTTTAACTTTGAAGTATTTTCTTATGCTTTACTATTATTATTGTTGTAGTTTGATAGTGTTTGCATACTTGTAAAATTTAATCGTTTTGTCCAAACTCTTAATTTAAATGAAAATTAAATTTTTTAAATAAAATTTAATTGGTGTAACAGCGTTATGAAAATAAATATACCAATACAAAGGTATTTAACTATTTTAAGTTGAAATACAGCCATTCACATATAATATGTAAGCAACATAAAAAGGTTTGAAAAGTCATTATTATTTATTTTTGAAATTATTAGTTGAATAAATAATAAAAAAAACATAAATTTGTAAACTCAAACACATTTAATTTATGATTAATATGAAAAAAAAATTTTTAATAAGTATATCAATAGTTGCATTTGCATTATTCGTACTAAGTTCTTGTAGAGCTCAAAAAAAATACCCTCATTGCCCTGCATATAAAACTCAAATTGAGCTTGAAAAAAGTTCTGTTAATGGATAATGAGCAATATATACACAAGTATATTATAAACATAGCTCGGATTTTTTTACATTATATTAGGTTATTAAAAACCTGATATTAATAACTTATTGTGTCAATTTATATAAGAAAAACAATTTTAATCATATTTATTTTTTATTCATTTTATCAAATAACCCTTGCACAAGGAGAAATTGATGATGGAAAGAAGGTATTTTATAGGAATGAACGTACATATGGATTTCTCTTAAATACCAATGGATTCGGATTTGACTATAGATTTGCTAAAAGAATTAATGCAGCAAGAAAAAAAACATATGAATTAGGATTTAACTATGTAAAACACTCTAAGGAAAAAAAAATATCTAATCCTAATTTAAACTCAAGATTTGTTTTTGGAAAACTAAACTTTTGTTTGAACTTTTATGCAGGGTATGGTAGACAACGAGAGTATTTCAGAAAGATTGATAAAGGAGGAATATCAATACGTTTTTTTTATTTTGGAGAACTTTCATTGATGGTACTTAAGCCAATATACTATGAGATTTACACCTTGTCTGAAATCAAAATAGAAAAATTTAGCACAACTAATTCAAACAGTATAATAGGAAAAGCATCTTTTTTTAAAGGTTTTGGCGAAACCAAAATTTTTCCTGGAGGAAATCTAAAACTTGGTGTTAGTTTTGAATATAGTAAAAAAGATAGGAAAGTAAGAGCAATCGAAGCAGGGATAAATTTTAATGTTTATTCTCAAAAGATAGAAATACTTGCTGCAGATGTTAATAATCAATTTATTATATCACTTTTTTTAAGTTATAGAATAGGAAAAGTTATTCGTGGAGGACACATTAAAGACAGAGAAGATGAAAATTTAGTAGAATAATTAAGGTCTTCTATCTACTTAATGTGGCTAACATGTTTTTGTAAATTGTTGTCAAGCAGTTAATTGCACGAAAACAAATGCCATTTTTTTTTGTAGTACTACTTATAGTTATTTTAACACAGTTACACAATATTATAATACAAGTGTATTCCTTTTTTGTTCGTAAAGATAAGTTTATACAATTTATTTTATAAAAATTAACTGAAAATAAAAAACTGGAAACTTATAAAGAAGTTTGATACATAAAAAAATCTTAAGAATATCCTTTTTTATAAAATAGATAGATTAAATTTGCATAAGTAATACACTATATAAGAATTGTTTGCTTGTTTTTTTAATGTGTGTAAAAATATATTATAATTTAAAAGATATTTAAAGTATGCTGAAAAATGCTTTTTTTTTTTTACATTTGTATTTTAATACTCACTTTATATATATAGCAAATATGGAAAAAAAGAAAGTTTTATTCATATTTCAGGAAATAACACCTTATCTGCCTGAAAATATCATGTCAAAACAAGGTCGTCACCTCCCACAAGGCATTCAAGAAAGAAAGAAGGAAATACGAACATTTATGCCTAGGTATGGCACTATAAATGAAAGAAGGTATCAGTTGCATGAAGTAATTAGGTTGTCTGGGTTAAATTTAATAATTGATGAAAATGACCATTCATTAATTATTAAAGTAGCCTCAATACCTTCAGCAAGAATGCAAGTGTATTTCATTGATAATGAGGAGTACTTTCATAGAAAATCAATTCTTTTTGACAAAAAGGGTAAGTCTTTTAGTGATAATGATGAAAGAGTAATATTTTTTGCAAGGGGAGTTCTAGAAACTGTAAAAAAATTAAGATGGTCACCAGATATTATTCACTGTCATGGATGGATAACAAGCCTGATTCCTTTATATATTAAAAAATCATATTCTGACGATCCTCTATTTACTGATACAAAAGTTGTATATTCTGTTTATGATGATGGTTTTGAAGAAACATTAAATAACGAATTTAAAAGAAAATCTATAATTGATGGTGTCAAAAACAATGATATTAAAATTTTAGATACGCCAAATTACGAAAATTTGAGTAAATTAGCAATAAATATGTCTGATGCCGTTGTATATGGAAACAGTCAAGTAAATGATAACGTTAAAAAACATATAGATGGTTTAAGTAAACCTGTACTTGAATTTCAATCAGAAGATGAATATTTAAATGCTTATTCAAAATTTTATGATAAAATATTAGGAACTTAGTAAACTTATATACCTAATTTTATGTTATACTTTAAATGGTACAATTATTCAATGATACAATACTTTGATTAATAATTGATAACAGCTTGTTAATATTAAAACTATAACCGTTTAGAGTATAATTAATCATGGTAATTAATGATAGTTAAGATATTAAACATTATATTTTGTAGTTGATATTTTATATTATATATGCTTAAAAGCTATACCATTTATAGGTTTAGTTGTATGGTGTGTTAATTAGTGTGCATCCATAAAATTAGTTTTTTTGTTAAGTAGTCTTAAAAAAGTTTTTCGACATTTGCTTTTATATAATCAACTGTATGATAGTTGTTTCTTAAAATGAGTAAGCCACATAAATAGGTCAAAGACCTTATGATAATTAAGGCTTCGCTTTTTAATTAGTGTGCGTCCATAAAGTCAGCAATTTTATAGGTCATGCCTAAACGCATTTATGTAATTGGCTTGTTATCAGCCCACGATTACCATCCTGGGTTACCAATAGGTCATCGCTTTGCGATTTTATAGACTTTATGGATGGACACTAATTAATTACTATCAAGTTATAAGGAACAGGATTTTTTGCAAATAGAGAGAAACCTTGATTTTATAGATTTATTCTAATTAATAAAAATTAAATATTAACAATGTTTCACTAAAATTATTT
Organism: Bacteroidales bacterium; assembly: GCA_029938185.1. GTDB lineage: Bacteria > Bacteroidota > Bacteroidia > Bacteroidales > JAOZVK01 > JAOZVK01. The sequence goes on from JAOZVK010000215.1 coordinate 3,510, forward strand.
AAGAATTATGAATATTAAATTGAAGTTTATAACATATAAACTTCTTATATTATCAATCCTTATTTTCTATGGATGTAAAAAAGAGTTAGATGAAGGTTTTTTTATTTCTAAAGAAGAAGATGGAATATTAACAAATAAAGTTGATACAACTAGTCTGTTAGCTTATACTGTTTTGAATAGTAAAATCAAGACTAATGGTCTACAAACACCAGTTATAGGAAACTATATAGATCCTATTTTTGGTTATACAAATGCTCAGTTTGTTACCCAGTTTCTATCGTCATCAGAATACGATTTTGGTGAAGGGACAATAATCGATTCAGTTATTATGCAATTATCATATTCTGATTATAAAACAGGATATTATGGAGACAAAAATATTGAACAAGAAATCAAAATATATGATAATACTCAAGATTTAAAATCAGACACATCTTATTATTCTGATGGTAATCCTACCGAATATAAAGGTACAAATTTAATTGGCAGTTACAAATATAAACCGTTCGCAGCTGATACTAGTATGCTAAAATTAAAATTAGAAAACTCTTTTGGACGAGAGCTATTAGATTTTAAGTATAAAGATGATTCAGGAAAAGAATTTTTAGAAAAATTTAAAGGATTATTTATTGAAACAGATGCTAGTGTAAAGAACTCTGCTCTGGTTAAATTTGATTTACTATCAACAAATTCAAAAATTATTATATATTATCATAATAATGAAAACGATGAGCAACAGTCATACTATTATACTTTTCTTAATAGTGTACGATTCGGACTATATCAGCATGATTATACAGGCACAGTTTTCGAAAATGATTTAGGAAAATACAGTAAAGCATCAGAAAAATTATATATTCAAGGACTTGGTGGAATTAAATCAAAAATATTGTTACCATATATTGATAATTATAGTGAAAAAGGAGCAGTAGCGATAAACAAAGCAGAGCTTGTTATTAAAGCAGAAAGTACAAGTGATGAAATATATACACCAATAGATTATTTAAAGATAAATTCAATAGATGAAAACGGGGAAGAGGTTTATATTGATGAGTTTATTAATAACAATTCATATGTTGCTGTTAGTTATATTGATGGCGAGTATAAATTTAATATTACAAAATATATACAATCTCTTGTTAAAAATAAAAAATCTAATTTAGGAATATATATTTCTGCACAAAATGGTAGCTCAAATGTAAAACGGTCTATTATAACAACAATGAACCATAAAACAAACCCTATGAAGTTAGTTTTGTCCTATACAATAATTGATTGAAGGTCTCAGACCTATTTAATTTTATGACTCTGTGTTTTAAATTAACACTATCACTTAATAAAATACGTAAGGTTTTCGACCTATTTAATGTGGCTTACACATTTTTGTATATTGTTATTATTTAACTAATTATACAAATATATATGCCGAAAAATTTTTTATGGGTGTTTATTGATTTGTTTCAAAATAATTTTTATAAGATAATATGTGTGGAATAGTTGGATATATAGGAAAACAACAAGCATTTCCTATAATTATTAGCGGTCTAAAAAGACTTGAGTACAGAGGATATGATTCTTCTGGAGTTGTAACAATTGATGAAAATCTAAAAGTTTACAAAAAGAAAGGAAAAGTAAGCGATTTACTTGAATTTGTCAAAGATAAAGATACAAAAGGAACAATCGGAATGGGGCACACCAGATGGGCTACTCATGGTGAGCCTAATAATGTGAATGCACATCCTCATACCTCTCAAAATGGGCACTTTGTTATTGTTCATAACGGAATAATTGAGAATTATGCTCGTTTAAAAAAAAGACTTGAAGCCAGAGGCTATTCTTTTAAAAGCGAAACAGATACCGAAGTACTTGCCAATCTTATTGAGTATATATATTTAAAAGGTAAAATAAGTGCTGAAATAGCAGTTAGACTTGCTTTAACAAAAGTTATTGGAGCCTATGGTCTTGTTATCAACTGTATTAATGAACCAGACCAGTTGATTGCAGCTAGAAAAGGTAGTCCATTAGTTATAGGAATAGGAGAAGATGAATACTTTATTGCTTCAGATGCAACACCAATTATCGAACATACTAATAGTGTTATTTATTTGAACAACGATAATATAGCAGTTATAAAGCGAGACCAATTAACACTAAAAACAATTGATGATGATAAGCTTATCCCTAAAGTTCAAAAATTAAACTTAGGAATAGGTGAGATTGAGAAAAATGGATATGACCATTTTATGTTAAAAGAAATATTTGAACAGCCACGCTCAATAATGGATACATTTAGAGGAAGGATTGCAGCAGATTTATCTGAAATTAGACTTGGAGGCTTATTAGATATAATGCCAAAACTAATAAAAGCCAAAAGAATTATTATTATTGGCTGCGGTACATCATGGCATGCTGGTTTGGTTGGCGAATATTTATTTGAAGATATTTCTCGAATACCAGTTGAAGTTGAGTATGCTTCTGAGTTTAGATATAGAAATCCTGTTATATATGAAGATGATGTAGTTATAGCAATTAGTCAAAGCGGCGAAACTGCTGATACCTTAGCAGCTATTTCTCTTGCCAAAGAGGCTAAAGCTCTAGTTTTGGGAATATGTAATGTTGTTGGTTCAAGTATACCTAGAGAAACTGATGCTGGAGTATATACTCACGCAGGACCAGAAATAGGTGTAGCTTCCACCAAAGCATTTACAGCCCAAGTAACAGTATTAACCATGATGGCAATATTGTTAGGAAAAGAAAGAGGAACAATTACCAACGAGGAATACTTAAACCTCATTAAGGAACTTACATATATTCCTGAAAAAATAAAAACCACTCTTAAACACGATGATTATTACAAGCACATTGCCAGCCTTTATAAAAATGCAACAAATGCATTATATCTCGGAAGAGGATATTTTTTTCCAGTAGCTTTAGAAGGTGCTTTAAAATTAAAAGAAATATCTTATATTCATGCTGAGGGTTATCCAGCTGCCGAAATGAAACATGGTCCAATTGCTTTGATTGATGAAAATATGCCAGTTTTTGTTATTGCTACTAAAGATAAATCATATGATAAAATTGTAAGCAATATTCAAGAAATTAAAGCTCGAAATGGTAAAGTTATTGCAATTGTAACAGAAGGCGATACAAATATAAAGAGTATGGCAAACCATGTTCTTGAAGTTCCTAATGCACATCCAGTTGTTACAGCTTTATTAACAGTTATTCCATTCCAACTATTATCATATCATATAGCTGTTATGAGAAATTGCAATGTAGACCAACCTAGGAACTTAGCTAAATCTGTAACTGTTGAATAACATAAGTGAATATTTTATATTATAAACAAGTTAAAAAAAAACTGTACTACTTAAAGCTTATTTATGCATACATATTATCTTGCTTTTTAATTAATTGGATTATCAGAAATATAAATAACATTTAGACATAAGCTACATAAAAGGCTCGAAGAGCCTGAATTGTTATCACCGTTACAAAAATTTTACTTACTTATATAGAAATTATTTAAAATTAAATTAGTTATGTCTTGTACATAAATAATTTGAGAATAGGTCAAAGACCTTAATTTATTGTTTATGTAAACAATAAAAAAACAAAAAAATTTATAATATGGCAAATTTTTCATATATTGAAAAAAAAGATACTCGTTCTGGCTTTGGTGCTGGACTACTTGAGGCAGGAGAAAAAAATAGTAATATTGTAGCTTTATGTGCAGATTTAACTGGCTCTTTAAAAATGGATGCTTTTGCAAAAGAATATCCTGATAGGTTTTATCAAGTTGGAATTGCTGAAGCAAATATGATGGGAATTGCATCGGGATTAGCAATAGGTAATAAGATTCCATTTACAGGAACATTTGCAAATTTTGCTTCGGGTAGAGTATATGATCAAATAAGACAATCAATAGCATATTCTAACAAAAATGTAAAAATATGTGCATCGCATGCAGGTATTACTTTAGGTGAAGATGGTGCTACACACCAAATTATGGAAGATATTGGCTTAATGAAAATGTTACCAAATATGACAGTAATTAATCCGTGTGATTATAACCAAACAAAAGCAGCAACATTAGCAATAGCAGAATATGAAGGTCCTGTATATTTAAGATTCGGTAGACCTAAAGTTCCAAATTTTACTCCTAAAAATCAAAAATTTGAAATAGGCAAAGCAGTTATACTTAATGAAGGTAAAGATGTAAGTATTTTTGTTACAGGACATTTAGTCTGGAATGCTTTAGAAGCATGCGAAATATTAGAAAAAAAAGGTATTTCGGCAGAAATTATAAATCTTCATACTATTAAACCATTAGATTATAGAACAATAATAAACTCTGTGTCTAAAACTAAAGCTGTTGTAACTGTTGAAGAACATTTGATTAGTGGTGGAATGGGCGAAAGTATAGCTAGTTTTCTTTCAACCAAATGGCCTAGCCATATAGAGATGGTTGCTGTAAACGATATGTTTGGAGAAAGTGGAAAACCTGACGAGTTATTAAGAAAGTTTAACCTTGATACACCCTCAATAGTTAAGGCTGTTGATAATGTTTTGAAACGAAAAAAATTATCATAAGAAGTTCGGCTACCATCATGAACATTCACAATATCGCACCACGATTATCGTGGTACGATAATATTCTTACAATCAAGTGTGCAGTAAAGTTAATTTTTATACTTCCATATATGTGATTCCTACTTTTTTTTATCCTTGAAAGGTATCATTTTTTTTGAAAAAGATATTAGAAAAATTTATAATTTTGTGTGAATTAAGGTCTTCAACCTATTTAATTTCGAACGATGCTGTTGGAAACTTTTGTATTTATCAAATTCTGATAGATGGCAAAATTTACAAAGCGGGAAAGGTTGATTACGACAGAATTACAGCTTCTACAAATATTCCAACCAGAATACATCAGCAAATAAGAATTCTAAGTAAAACCTATGGGCGAAGACGTGTTCGTCAAAGCACGATAAAATGAAAGAATTAGATATAATAGGATATTTTACGAAACTTAATTATCACTCTGATTTATCAAATCAGTTACTTGATTTGGTTGGCGAAGCTATTGAAAATGAAATTTTGACAAAGTATACTTTTCCGAAAATAAAATCTACAATTTTGGAAGTTTTATTGGATGCAGAGGTAAGTAATATCAACGAAAGATTGTACAATTAAGTAAAACTGGTAGAGGAGAATATTTTAGTTTTCGTTTCTTTTTACCGTATCAGCTTGTAGTACAACATGGAAAAGTAAATACCTCAGCATTTATCAACGAATTCCAGAATTCACAAAAAGCGTCAAATTGAACAAAAACAAAGGCAAATTAAAATGAAAGATTTATGTCGAATATCGAATACTGGGCAAGTTTCATTTTTAATATTTTTTTTGCTAACAGTTTAAAAAATAGATGAAAATTTTATAAATATACGAGAGTTAAATGCCTTTAGATTAATTGCGAATGAGCAATTAGAGACCTATAGGTATGCCTCCGATGGTAATCGGAGGTAAATATAAATAATATGCTCTCAAATGCCGTAGGCATG
>JAOZVK010000675.1 GCA_029938185.1 Bacteroidales bacterium
TTTATAAAATAAAAATTTATACAAATATACGAATTTTCTGCTTTCCTGTCAAGGGGTTTGTAAAAAAAGACTTCTTTTGAAGAAACTATTGAAACAAGTCACAAGTTTCTTTAGTATTATTTAAGGTCTTCGACCTATTTAATGAGGCTTACGCACTCTATTAATACTCAGATAATATGCAATTTAATAAAAAATAAATGTCGAAAAACCTTTGTTAGATTAGGAAAAATTATTAATTATTATACCCCATTTTTTCTTTAAACAATTCTTCCAACTCAGCATTTAAGCCACGCCAATCTAAATTTAAGCGTTTTTCATATTTTTTCAATGCACTTATACCTTCTAATGTTTTTTTACATAATATTTTTAATGCATCAGCAATGCTACAACTTACATATTTTTTATACTCTTCTTTTGTCATTAGAGGATAGGTTCTTAATTCTTTTCTTTTATCAAAGGAAGTAGAGTCATATCGTTTAATACTATATTTTTCATCCTTTTCAACATCAAAAATTTGATATATAATTATTAGTTGCTTTGCCTTTTCTTTTTTAACATATTTGTATAAATTAACTTTTTCATTTAACAAATTTTCAATGTTATGGTCTAAAAAGGCACGTTTTGTTTCAATATCACCCTCAATTCTTCCACTTGTAATAAAACAAAGAGCATCTCTAGCTTGCTGTTGTTTAAGAAACATTTCTTGTAATTCTTTTTTAGTATATTTTGATGAATCTATCATATTTTTTTTATTTATGTATTTTGTTACCTGGGTATATAGAAAGAAATACACCAATAGACATTACTCGTGCCACACACTCTGGTAATAAAGGATAGCTATAAAGCTTAATTTTTTCTTCTATCAACACCTCACTCATTGTACCTCTAAATTCAACAGAATATTTTAACTTTTTGTCAGTTAAAATACAAGTTCCATCTTTACTAACAAAAAACACTCCACTCGGATAGCGTCTGGCTTCACCATAAGCAGTTGCACCACAACGCCATGCTTCGCCTACATTTAGCCAAATATACTCTTTTATTTCAGGAAGCCCATTGTGAGTTCTTTGAAGAACTGGATACATACCGGCTATTTTAACTCGCAAAACATACTGTTCACAATTTGGCAAACTATTATCAGCTATTTGAATAGCAATAATATCCTGCAAAAGTTTTGTTAATGCAGTTTTACCGATAGGCAAATCTTTAACCCTATTCCATAACTCTGTATTGACTATTTCTTTGCTTAATTCCTTTATATATTCATCACTAAGCTCTTTTGCAATATCTTCAGTTGCTTTTTGACTTATCTGTTCTGCAAGCGATAAGTTAAACAATATATAAGCCGCTACAACGACAAATATAAACAAAAACGTGTATAATAAAAAACGTTTTTGCATTCTGTAATCTAATTTTAACGAATTAATCATAATGTAATGTTTTATAAATAAAAATGCGTGAAACACAACCAATCTTTATTACGAGGCACCAACAAGAACCCATCAAACAAGACAAGCTATGTCCACGCAAAAACTTTGCACAGACTAAACTCGGTATTCTTTGTTTGATTAGAAAAGTTGTTGGTTTTTCGCAATAAAAGATATTGAGCTGATAAAATATTAAAAAATATTTATATTTTAGTTATTATTGTTTGCTACATACGCAAATTTATTTTGTTTAAAATAATAGCTGTAAATTTATAAAAAATTTATTTTGTTTGCAATAAATTATTTGTTGAATATTTAATTTTGGCTATTCGAACCTTTTAGCTTGCATACGCAAAAATAATTTTACTACAATTGATTACCAATTAATTAAAAGGATAAAATATATTTATGCGTAAATAAACTTGGTGAACCTTAATTTTTTAAGTGTATGGTGTTTTATCTGCAAGTCTTAATTAAAAAAACAAACTCCTAAATACCCAAACCCGCAAGGTTTTAAAAACCTTGCGGGTTTATACAAATACAAAATAGTAAACTAAAGAATTGGCATTGATACATCTATACTTTTGAGTTTGTTTTTATTAAAAAATAAAGTAACACCAATTTCGTAAAAATCATATTGTTCTTCTCCTATAACATCAAGTTCTGTCAGGTCAAAATCAAAAGTGTAATTATTTTTTTTATATATATATTTTATAATTTCAATTAGTTCGTTCTTATCATAATCATACCAGTTTTTTCCTTCGTATATTAATTTTTTTGTTTTAATATCTAAATCAATCCATTTTTCTTTTTCTCTTTCATAAGCCAAAAGTAACCCGAGCTTTTCATATTGCAGATATAAACTTATACTATCTTCATATCTTTGATTTGGTTCTCCCAGCAGTTGAATTACTTTATCAACTGAAAAATCAAAATTAATACCTGCAATGCCTTTTCCTATTTGAAAATTATAATTCATTTGTTTATTTATTTTCGCCAATGAGTTTCACCTTTTTGATTTATAGTTTCAAAAAGTCGTTTTCTTGTTTTTTTAAACTTTCTTAACAGTTTAGCTTCTTCTTTTGTTTTATTTAATTTTTGTTTTAATTTGCTTATTTCTTTCTCACATTTATCAAATTGTTCTTGCAAAGATTTTTTTGTATTCTGATTTTTATGAGGCTCATTTTTACCACTTTTCTTTTTATTCTGCCAATTATCAT
>JAOZVK010000216.1 GCA_029938185.1 Bacteroidales bacterium
TGGTTCATACCTGTTATGATTTAGTTGCCTTTGTATTTCATTTGCTGAAAAAGTTATCTTTGTTGCAGTTAATAAGTGCATAGTCTTAAACCAATACATAAAGGGCAAATGACTTTTCTCAAATGCTGTTCCACTGCGAATAGACATTCTTCTTCCACACTTTTTGCATTGAAACGAAATTTTGTTTTTTTTCCAATAATGCTCTGTGTGATTACATTTTTCACAAATTATGCCGAGTTCCTGTCGTTGTATTCTTAAATATTCAATACAATCATCCTCATTTCTAAATATTTCTGTAAAATCAAATAAATTCATACCAACAAATATACAAAAAAAATTGGGAGCGAAAGCGGATAGTCATTTAAGTAAATGTCGAAAAATTTTTTGTAACCGTACTTAGGTATTAAATAAATGTCCGTTTTTGCACCCATTTTAAAGGTGCGTAGCACCAAAATATTTGTACTGAAAGAGCATTAATGGGCAGAACTCACAAAAAGCGTCAAATTGAACGTTTTTTGTGAGTTCTGAGGTTATTGTATAAAATCGACACTTTGTAAAGTTATAACTTGCTGTAATTCTGGCGTAAGCAAAATTGTTAATTGTACATTATTCATTGTTAATTACTTAGCATTGGGCAACGCCCTATGTTTTAAAACAAAAAATTTTCTGTACTTGTATTTTATTTAGTTGCGTATTATTGGAGTATTAATAAAATGAGTAAGCCACATTAAATAGGTCGAAAACCCCTTATTTTATATATAATTTTTTCATTTCGCCTTGAGGTGAAATAATATAATACTCCTTTTTGTTTTGTTTTGCTTTAGGTTTTATTATATATTTAATTTTCAAGCTATATGAATATTGTACAGGAGGTTCAAGAATAGCTGGATTTATTACAATATCATATTGATGATAGGGTATTTTATTATAAAACATCGTTCTTGGTTTGCGTATTTTTTTAACATTGCTACGACTTCCAATTGCCCCCAATGATGCTCCACTAAATGCTTGATATGACTTGTATCTATCAACAGGATATGCCACGTATGTATTTTCAGAAATTATATGATAAATAGTATCTAAATCTATTTTTAGTTTTTTGAAATCTTTAATTTTTTTATTCATATAATCTATTGCTTTTTTTCGCATTGTATCATGAATTGCCTCTGTGTTATTAACAAAATATTCAACTTTAACCAAATCGTAAATTTCATTTTTTGCTGCTATAGTTAATATTTTATCAAAAATATCAGATTTATTATATTTTATATGAATATTCTTTTGTAATTCAAAACCTTTTGGTACTTCGTTGTATGTTTTACTAAACAATTTTTTTTCAACAAGAAATGAATATACAGGAACCAGTGAAATCATATCTAAATATATATCTTCTTTTTTTATATTTAGACTTAAAACTTCGTTGTAAAATTTTTTGTATCTTTCGTTCAAAAGTTCATCAACCTTTTGTGCCGTTTCTCCAACTTGGCTTATGTTAAATATTGCCAAATATGAATCTGCTTTTACATTCATCAAAACATTAACATTGAAAAACATTTGATTATTAGATTTTTGATATCTATAATTGCTCGACAATCCTCTTTGATTGCTTTGAAAAACACTCATATCTTTATTATAAGTTTTGTTTTGTTTATATCTATTATTATCATTATAAATCTTATTACCAGCACTTTGGCTGTATGAAGTAATGCTTATAATTATAAAAAAAAATATTATAATTTGTAGTTTTGTTTTCATTATAATGTATTTTTAAGTTTTTTAAATAAAAAACCCTGTACTTAAAATAGTTTTTAAAAACAAAGCACAGAGTTTGGCAAGTATTTAATTGCAAGTATGTTATCGTGCCACGATTATCGTGGCACGATATTACAAATGTTCAAACAGGTCTAAGACCTTATGCATTTTTAAAAGCTTTTAATCCTGCAAATTTTGCATGTTCGCCTAATTGGTTTTCAATTCTTAAAAGTTGATTAAATTTAGCAATTCTTTCGCTTCTACAACCTGAGCCTGTTTTAATATGTCCGGCACCAGTTGCTACAGCCAAATCGGCAATAGTTGTATCTTCTGTTTCGCCCGAACGATGCGATATAAAACAACCATAGCTGTGCTTATTAGCAAGTTCAATTGTTTTTAAAGTTTCAGTAAGAGTTCCAATTTGATTTAATTTGATAAGAATCGAATTTGCTGATTTTTTATCAATTGATTCTTGCAATATTTGTGCATTAGTGCAAAGCAAATCATCGCCAACAAGTTCAATTTTATCGCCAAGTTCATCGGTAATAAGTTTCCAACCGTCCCAGTCGTTTTCGTCCATACCATCTTCTATTGAAACAATTGGATATTTTTCTACCCAGTCTTTCCAAATTTCAACCATTTCTTCAGATGTTTTTTCTGATTTGTCCGATTTTTTGAAAACATATTTTCCATTTTCGTACATTTCACTGGTTGCAGGGTCAAGCGATATTGATATATCTTTACCAGGTTCGTATCCTGCTCGTTTGATGGCTTCAACTATTACCTCCATTGCTTCTTCATTTGATTTTAGTTCGGGAGCATATCCGCCTTCGTCGCCAATTCCTGTGTTGTATCCTTTTTCGTTAAGTACTGAGCCTAATGCATGAAAAGTTTCAACTCCCATTCTTATAGCAGTAGCAAAACTATCGGCATTGTGTGGAGCAATCATAAACTCCTGAAAATCTACATTGTTATTTGCATGCGCACCACCATTAATTACATTCATACATGGAACAGGAAGCAATGAAGCATTAACTCCACCAATATAGCGATATAACGGTAAGTCCAATGCTTTGGCTGCTGTATGAGCAACTGCAAGCGAAACTCCTAATATTGCATTTGCACCATATTTAGCTTTATTTGGAGTGCCATCTAAATCAATCATTTTTTGGTCAATAAGTCTTTGTTCTGTAACATTTAAACCTATCAATGCTGGAGCAATTTCAGTATTTACATTTTTAACTGCTTTTAAAACTCCTTTTCCTCTGTAACGTGCTTTGTCTCCGTCTCTTAACTCTACAGCTTCTTTTTCGCCAGTTGATGCTCCAGATGGAACAATGGCTCTTGCAGAAACTCCATTTTCTAAAACTACTTCTACTTCTACTGTTGGATTGCCTCTTGAATCCAAAACTTCTAATGCATTTATTGCTTTAATTTTCATATTATAAATAATTTATTAAGGTCATAGACCTATTTAATATTGCTTACGCTTTCTATTAACACACTATCATTATGTAAATTAACAAAATATTAATGTTTAAAAATTTAGTTATACTAACTTAGGTTAAATAATTTACTTTTCAAACTATATAAAACACTTATATTCTGGCGATAGCCAATTATTAATTCTTAATAAGTATACTTACATAATATATAAATATTTGGGCTACCCGTTTAAAGTTGGACAAAAGTACACTGGTCTGACCGATTTGCTCTTACATATAAATTATAACAAATTAATTTTCAATACTGTCCAATTTAAAAAGGGTAACCAATAATTGTATTTCAAAAAAACTTTATACAAAATAAGTGAAAATTTTTGTATTATCATAAATAAATTACATAGAAATATTATATTTGCGTTATTAAACTTGTTCTTGTTCTCGTTGAACTTTATTGATGATACTTAGTAGTCTTACAAAAGTTTTTCAACATTTACTTTTTGTTAAATTGCATGTTAAGGTCTTCGACCTATTCATAGTTGCTTACGTATTAGTACAAAGACAATTTAATCAGGAAATTATGAATAAGTAAATGTCGGAAAACTTTTGTAACAGTACTTATTAGAATATTAATAGAATGCGTAAGCCACACTAAATAGGTCGAAGACCTTAATTAGCAAAATGCCTAAACTTATGGATATAAATAAACTTGATATAAAGAATCACGAATGTTTTTATGATATATTGTACTCAAATATTTTAGATTTGGGACAAGAAAATATTATACTCCTATCACTTCTTAATAGTATTATATTTCCCAACAATGAAAATGAATTGATAAAAGCTCGCGGATTTACAAGCTTTTATGACCTTTTTATTGTGCAGAATACTTACGAGTATCATTATGAAATAAATGCAAAAGATAAACAAGGAAAAAAAATTATTGTTGAATTGCATTTTTCATATCTAAATGAAGCTGATGAGATAAGACCAGAAATAAAACAAGCTTTTAAAGACAAAGTTATCAATGAAGAAACTCGTGATGCTGATTATCCTATATATTTTATAATAATTGGAAATTTTGGTATTATTGGAGATAAAGACTATATAAAACGAATTAAATATCCAAGTCCGTATAAACCAAATCAAATAGAACTTATTTTTATTAGTTTGAGTAAATTTAATAAACAAATAGATAATTTGCACTCAACGCAGGATAATTGGATGTGGATATTTCAAAATGGTTTGCAACAGATTAAAAATGAATACCAAGACAAAGGTTTAAAAGCATTATACAATTTGTTTGATGCAAAAGAATTTTCAGATGATTATATCAAGAAATATAATCAATATTACCGAATTGAAGAACTGGAAAGAAATTGGCTTGAAGCAAATAAAAATAATCCAGAAAAAATTGCCAATTATATAAAACATGAAAATGCGAACCTAAATATGTTATTATTCGAAAAACAAATCGGAATATATCCCTATAAAGAAAAAGAAGAATTTAAATTTAATGTTTCTGCAATTCATGAAAAACGAACCAGTATTACATTTAATTTATTCAAAAAATGGACAAAATTAGCACAAGAAGAATATCCCAATTATGATTTTACTATAAAAAATGAACAAAAACTTATTAGTGATTTTGAAGATAGTATGATTTTTTTTCAGATGATATTATTGACAAAATACTTAATGATAATATTAATCTTTTTAGACCTGCGCATTCAGAAGTCAGATAGGATGAGAATTATTGTAAACCCATAACCGATAGTTATGGGAATAGAGAAAATTACCATGAGGACTTATACTAAAAAAGGTTGAAAACTTATCTTTCCAAAAGTTTTAAACTTTTGGAAAGTTCTAATAACTACAATGATAATTGACAATACAATAAGCACCCATACAAAAGTTTTTACCTATTTAGTATAGAGCTTACTTTTTGAAATACCGTTTATTATATCTTGCGTAAGCAACATTAAATAGGTCGAAGACCTTAGTTTAAAATTAACCCTAATTGAGTATATAAGGTCTTCGACCTATTTAATGTGGCTTACGCATTTTTACATACTACTGTTATATAGCTGATTGCAAAAACCTAAATGCCGAAAAACTTTTGTTATACTACTTATCATAAATTCTTTTAATACCAACATTGTTTTGTAGGGGCTGTCAGAAAACGGATAGTCATTTTTAATAAAATAAAAAAAGAGGCTAAAAGCCTCTTTTTTTCTATAAATAACTGTATGTATACATACTAACACTTTTTGATTTTATACTCAGTTTTATTAATTGATATATCACTGTTATTTGTATATTCATTAAATTTAGCTATATCAGTTTGCACATAAACAGACTTTGTCGATTCTATAAATGCTTCGCTAATTGTTTCATCTTCTAATATTATTGTATTTTCAATTTTTGGTTTAATATCAGATTCGTCTTTAGTATCCAAATTAAGAGCAATTGTAGGAGCAATTACTAAAGCAACAACCGACATAAGTTTCAATAATATATTTAGAGATGGTCCTGATGTATCTTTAAAAGGGTCGCCAACAGTATCACCAACAACTGCCGCTTTGTGTGGTTCAGAACCTTTTCCAAAAGTTTCGCCTTTATATTCATAACCTTCTTCAATCACTTTTTTAGCATTATCCCAAGCACCACCAGCATTAGACTGAAAAATAGCCATTAGCACACCAGAAACTGTAACACCTGCAAGTAATCCTCCTAACATTTCGGCTCCTCCCAAAAATCCTACTATAACAGGTACAGTAATAGCCATTATACCAGGAAATATCATTTCTTTTATAGATGCTTGAGTTGATATTTCAACACATTTTTCATATTCTGGAGCACCATCAGCAGCCCTTAAAATCTCTTTTTCCTCTTCGGTTGCATCTTTTGGGTCGCCATCATATTTTTTCATAACTACCAAAGCTGCTTTTAAAGCTGGTATCTCTGAAAATTGTCTTCTAACTTCATCAATCATTTTACTTGCAGCTCTACCAACTGCGCCCATCGAAAAAGCCGAGAAAACAAATGGTAACATTGCACCAACAAATAATCCCGCAATAATTATTGGATTTGATAAATCAATAGATGTTACATTTGCTTGTTGCATGAAAGCTGAAAATAAAGCAAGTGCAGTAAGTGCAGCTGATGCAATAGCAAAACCTTTACCAATAGCAGCAGTTGTATTACCTACAGCATCAAGTTTATCTGTTCGCTTTCTTACTTCAGGCTCTAATTCAGACATTTCGGCTATACCACCTGCGTTGTCAGCAATTGGTCCATATGCATCAATTGCAAGTTGAATACCAGTATTTGCAAGCATTCCGACTGCTGCAATAGCTATTCCGTATAATCCAGCAAAATAGTAAGCACCAACAATACCGGCTGCAATTATTAAAACAGGTATAGCAGTTGATTTCATACCAACTTCTAAACCACCTATAATATTTGTTGCTGGTCCTGTTGTTGATTTTTCTACAATAGATTTTACTGGTTTGTTATCAGTTCCAGTATAATATTCAGTTATTTGACCTACACCTAAACCTGCTACCAAACCTACAATTGTAGCCCAAAATACACCTAATGATTTGTATGTAGTAGTTATTGTATCTGAATCGGTAGTAGTTGTTACAATCCACTCTTTAGGAAGCATATACTTAATTACAAAAAACGATGCAGCTACCATTATACCTGCCGAAATAAATTCACCAGTATTTAATCCTTTTTTAGGATCGCCACCCTCTTTTACTCTTACTAAGAATGTTCCTATAATTGAGGTTATTATACCAACAGCAGCAAGTGTCAAAGGTAATAAAACTGGACCTAATGCAAATCCATTTTGAATTGCTTCTGCGTTCATAAAAGCTGCTCCAAGTACCATTGTTGCTATTATTGAACCTACAAACGATTCGAATAAATCAGCTCCCATACCAGCTACATCTCCAACGTTATCACCAACGTTATCAGCTATTGTTGCAGGATTTAGCGGGTGATCTTCTGGAATTCCTGCTTCAACTTTACCTACTAAATCAGCTCCTACATCTGCTGCTTTGGTGTAAATTCCTCCACCAACACGTGCAAATAATGCAATTGATGATGCTCCAAGAGAGAAACCTGATATAACATTTAATGTTTCAATCATTCCTCCATCAAAACCTAAGAGCGAATACACTAAAAATAAAGTTCCTAAACCTAAAACTCCCAATGATACAACTCCAAGTCCCATGACGGCACCTCCGTTAAAAGCTACTTTTAATGCTTCGTTTAATGAGTTTCGTGCAGCATTTGTTGTTCTTACATTAGCTTTTGTTGCTATTCGCATTCCCAAAAAACCAGCTAAACCAGATAAAAATGCTCCAACAACAAATGATAAAGCAACAAATCCGTTTGAATCTTTATCAATATGTCCCTTGAAATACAATAGCACAGCAATTGCCGCTACAAAAATTGCCAAAACCTTGTACTCTGCTTTTAAAAAAGCCATTGCTCCATCTGCAATGTGAGTACCTATTTTTTCCATCTTTTCATTACCAACAGCTTGTTTTTTAACCCAAGCCGACTTCCAAACAGTGAATAATATTCCTATTAATCCTGCTCCTAAAATTAAATAAATTAAATAACTCATTGATTTTAATTATTGATTAGTATTATATATATTTTATGCATTGTACAAAGGTATTTTTTTTTTTATAAAGAACAAACATATTTACTTAACAATTATTAATAACAAAATAAATTTGAAACATATGTTGCAGTATTTAAGGCATATACAAACTATGTAATTTAACTTGTTTTTTATAACATATTTTTTGTATTATTTTTGTAAAAAATATTTATTAAGATACTTAGTTACCAGTTTTAAGTTAAGGTCTTCGACCTACTGAAACAAGTCATAAGTTTATTTAGTATTATTTAGATAAGATTTACAGGATTTACATGTTAAAATATCCTGTTAATCATGTAAATCCTCTCAAATTATTGCATTTATAAACTTAATCATATGTCTTAATACACTACTTATAGTTGCTTACACATTAGTACAAAGGTAATTTAATCAGGAAGTTATGAATAAGTAAATGTAAAAAAACTTTTGTAACAGTATTTTGACGCTTTTTAACCGCAAAGTTTAAAACAAAGTTATGCAAAGGTTCACTTTATGATTAAAACTACTTGAAAAACAAGACAGTCAAACCCTAAGTGGGTAGCCAATTTGCATAATAAGTCTAAGACTTTGAACATACATTTTTAACATTATTATTATCCGATTTTTTAATTTTATAAAAAAAGAATATATGCCTAAAATTGACGTATCCGTATCTCATTCTTTAAATAGAAATGAAGCAAAAAAAAGAATCTCAAATTTATTATCAAAATTAAAAATTGATTTTAAAAATAAAATAAATGGGGTGCATGAAAACTGGAATGGATTCAACTCTATTTTTTCATTTAAGATACATGGTATGAAAATGCAAGGAGAAATAGCTGTTTATCAGAACAGTGTAAATATAACTGGAAATGTCCCTTTAGCAGCAATGATGTTTAGAGGTGTTATTGAACAAACTATTAGAAAAGAAGCAGTAAGTCTTTTGAGATAAGGTTATCTACATTATACAGAAAGATCTTCGATTACTCATTAGTACAAAGATAATTTAATCAGTAAGTTATGAATAAGTAAATGTCAAAAAATTTTTGTAACAGTACTTAAATGAACAGTTAGCAGTTAAAAGTTTGCTTGCGCCTGATAAACAGTACAATATAAAAAACAAAAGTATCATTTTTATAGCTATCTACTTACCAAGTAGTCTTATACTGGGCTTATAAAAATTAATAAATTACAACAATATTATTAGTTCTAATTTT
>JAOZVK010000676.1 GCA_029938185.1 Bacteroidales bacterium
TTTTCGCAAGCGAAAAAAAAATAAAAAAAAATAACCGCAACCACACACATATCCGTTAGCACCAACTAAAAAAAACAAAAAAATGACAAAGAAAGGTGGATATATTTATATCTTAATTAATCCTTCTCAAACTGAAAATTTGAAAATAGGACGAACTTCAAGAGATACTGAAAAAAGAAAAAATGAATTAAGCAAAGCTTTAAAAGCTGGAACAGGCGTGGCAAGTGATTTTGTTGTTGCTTATGACGAACTTGTTGATAATTGTGTAAATATTGAAAATAAAATCCACAAAAAATTAGATAAGTATAGGGTAAATAAAAATAAAGAATTTTTCAAAGTTTCATTGAAAACTGCAATAAAAACTTTAATATCAGTCATTGATGATGAAAAAAATAATACATGGCTAAAATTTTCTGAAAACAGTGAAAATAAAAAACTTAAAAAATGGAATAATTTAGATTTTAATCATAAACAACTTATTAAAAGTCATATAACTCTAATTAATAACTTAACAGAACAGGAAATAATAGACAGTTTAAGGAACATAATTGATTTTAGTTTCAACAAAAATGAAAGGAAAATTATTTTAGATTTATATAAAACAATAGATTACAAAAAGAATATTTTAAGTTGGTTTAAAAAACTACCTATCCATTCTCAACAAATGATAAAATCTTATTCAAATAAACAGCTAACAGAAAAAGAATTTGATGAGATATTAAATTTAACTACTTTTGACTGTCAAGCAAATAAATTTATCAAAACACTCAAACCACTAACCCTTTTAAAGGAGCTAAATATTTTAGATATATCATACACAAATATAACAAAACTAACTGATATAAATCAATTTAAAGAACTGACAGAAATACATTTTAATCAAACAAAAATTGATAATTTATTGCAGTTAAAGGAATTATCAAATTTAAGAAAGATTTTTGCAATCGGAGCAAAGATAGATAAAAAAGATATTGATTATTTTATGGCAGATAGAAAAAACTGCGAAATTGAAACGAAATCATTTATGGACAAATAAACAATATAAATAATTATAAATGACTGAAAAACAAATTGAAATAATATTACAACAAGGAGAAAACTCCAAAATTGAGTTCAAAAAACGTATAAACAAAGAACTTGCAAGTGAAATTTGTGCTTTTTCAAATTCTTTGGGTGGAATTATTTTGTTGGGAGTTGATGACAATAATATTGTAACAGGTTTGAATATTGATAATGCAACACGCTCAAAACTTGAAAATACTGTAACAGCTATAAATCCAAGACCTGATATAGAAATAATTGATACTAAATATAAAGGCAAAGATATTGTTGTAATTGATTGCAAATCGGGCAAGAATAAGCCATATATTACATCTGGTTCATTTTATGTGCGTTATGGTGCTAATTCACAAAAATTAACAACAGCAAATCAAGTAAGAGAATTTTTCCAACAGGAAAATAAAATATTTTGGGATATAACAATTTGTAACGATTTTTCATACCCCGATGATTTAGATATTGAGCTATATAATAATTTCATAGATAGAGCTAAAATCACAAAGGCAATAGCACAAGAAAAAATAATCCAAAATTTAAACTTAACAACCAAAGACGGAGTTTTTAAATCAGGAGCAGTTTTATTCTTTGCAAAAAAACCAGACAAATTTTTCTCTCAAATAGGAATAAGGTGTGTTCTGTTCAAAGGAAATACAAAACGATATATTATTGATGACAAACTTTTTACAGGTAATATATTATCTCAATACGAAAATTCAATAGATTATTTAACTTCTAAACTTGAAACAAGATATGAAATTGAAAGTCAAGGAAGTTTACCTCGAAAAGAAATACTTGAAATACCATTAGTCGCATTTAAAGAAAGTA
Source organism: Bacteroidales bacterium (assembly GCA_029938185.1). GTDB lineage: Bacteria > Bacteroidota > Bacteroidia > Bacteroidales > JAOZVK01 > JAOZVK01. The sequence continues at coordinate 1,885 of JAOZVK010000676.1, forward strand.
TAATAAATGCCCTTTCTCATAGAGATTATTATGAAAAAGGAGCAATAATTCATGTAGAAATATTTGATAATAGAGTTGAGATAACCAATCCTGGCGGACTTGTTCCACAAGTAAAAGATGATGAATTCGGAACGAAAAGTTTTTCAAGAAATTCACTTATATTTGGTCTATTTCAAAGAATTGAATTAGTTGAAAAAGTTGGCACAGGAATACAAAGAATTAGAGCATCTATGAAATCCGCAGACCTTTTAGAGCCTGAATTTAAAACAAAAGGATTTTTTACTGTCAAGCTATTTAGACCAATACGATTTAGCAAATGGTTAAATAATTTAGATACAGAAATAACAAAACTTCAAGAAAAAATATTGACAATAATTAACGATAACAGTAAAATAACTTACAAAGAGATAGGAGAAAAAACAGGAGTAGGAAAATCAACTATTAATAAAAACATTCAAATACTAAAAGACTTAAATCTATTAAATAGAATAGGAGAAAGCAGGTCTGGAATTTGGAAAATTAACACTAAAATATAGAGAGTGGCTTAATAGGTGGTTTAATTTAGACATAAAACTATTGCGACAACTGATTGTTTATTAGGTGATTATAATAACAATTGCAAGCAAGGTGGTTTAATAGGTGGTTTAATATGTAGTTAAATAAAATATTGCATGAAAAAAAAAGAAAGGTGCTAACATTGTGCTGGTGGTCAGTGGTTTGTGGGTTTTGCTTTGCGATTTTTCGCTACGCTCAAAA
>JAOZVK010000217.1 GCA_029938185.1 Bacteroidales bacterium
AGAATGCTAAACATTTTATTTTCAATATCTTTTAAGTTCGTAAAGTAGAACTATATAGTATATTAAAAAACTTTTTATTATTATTTTTATATCTTTACTTTTTGTATTTATCTATTATTCAACCATTTCTATTTTTGTGAAATAATTTTATTTTACAAAAAATGTTTTTATATTTAGGTAATTATTTGAATATAAGTGAAACGTAACTATTGAGAACTTACTATCAAAAAAAAAGAACTGTTTTTGTGAGTTCGGAACTTCAGTTTTTTAAATTATAAGTAATTAACAATGAATAATGGACAATTAACAATTTTGCTTACGCCAGAATTACAGCAAGTTACAACTTTACAAAGTGTCGATTTTATACAATAACCTACTTAAACTGTTAGGTGGAAATTGAAACTTGCCATAATCCAAAAATCCAAAAATCCCTAATCCCTAATCCCCATAATCCCTAATCCCTAATCCCCATAATCCATAATCCCATAATCCCCATAATCCCTAATCCCATAATCCAAAAATCCCTAATCCCCATAATCCATAATCTGCTACCCGTCAGAAGTTGGACAGTCTTGTTTTTTCAAGTAGTTTTAATCATAAAATTAAAGTAAAGATTAGCAAAACTTTGCGAAACTTTGCATCAAACTTTGTGTAACTTTGCGTTTAAAAAGCGTCTAACTTAAAACTGGTAGTCGTGTTTCACAAAACTGCGTAGCAAACCGTAAATATTTTTTGATTGAACAGGTCGATATTTTTCATAATCATTGTCTGAATTATCATTTTTTGATAAATTAATTTAATATCCGTTACTTTTCTTTACGAATTGTTTAATCATAATTTACACTCCCAGAATTCAGTTTAGGAATCGTTAAAAAATAACTTTCAGATTTCTTTTTTGTAAGATACTTATATTTAGGTGTAAACCAATTCGTAATTCGTAATTTATAATTCGTTATTTCCTTATTATATCTTAAATTAATTGTAAAATATTTTTTTTTTAACTGATTAATAAAATTAGTTTGATTTTATTTATTAGTACATTATATTTGCAAATCTTTTTGGAATAGAACATGGAGATTGAGCAAAGTCGAAATCGGTATTGAAAAAAGCGAATAATTTGCAGACTCAGCTTCAACTCAAGCTATGTAAAATTAAGGGCTACACGTTTAGTATTGGACATTATTTTATTTTTTTGACAGGATTTACAGGATTTACAGGATTGATTTTTATCCTGTTACGAAATATCTGATAAATAATATTGTCCAACTTTACGTGGGTAGCCAAATTAAGCAATACTATACAAAATATGACGACAAATCGGAAAGTTATTTTTTAACAATTCCTAAGTTTGTAAATGTAGAATTAAATAGGTCAAAGACCTTAAAGCAAACTATATCAAGTTTGTTGAATTTTTTTAACTCAACAATTATATTAAAATATATAAAATATTCAATTACATATGGATTTTAAATTTCCTGAATACAAAAAACTAAATCTATCAGAAGTAAACAAAGAAATTCTTGATAGATGGGACGAAAACAATACATTTGAAAAAAGTTTAACAACAAGAGAAGGAAAACCATCATTTATTTTTTATGAAGGTCCTCCTTCAGCAAACGGTTTACCAGGTATCCATCATGTAATTGCACGTACTATAAAAGATATTTTTTGTAGATATAAAACAATAAAAGGTTTTCATGTAAAACGTAAAGCAGGCTGGGATACTCATGGCTTGCCTGTTGAAATTAGTGTCGAAAAATCTCTGAACATAACAAAGGAAGACATTGGTAATAAAATATCAGTAGATGATTACAACAAAGCATGCAAAAGCGATGTAATGAAATTTACAGATATATGGGAAGACCTTACAAGAAAAATGGGTTACTGGGTGAATATGAAAAATCCATATATAACTTATGAAAGTAAATACATAGAGTCTGTTTGGTACTTGCTTAAAAAATTATTTGATAAAGGATTACTATATAAAGGTTATTCTATACAACCATTTTCGCCAGCTGCTGGAACAGGATTAAGTACACATGAACTTAATATGCCTGGTTGTTACCGAAATGTAAAAGATACAACAGGAATAGCTCAATTTAAAGTAATTAGAAACGAAAAATCTGAATATTTATTTAAAAATACTGATACTGATTTATTTTTCTTGGCTTGGACAACAACTCCTTGGACTTTACTATCGAACACTGCATTGGCAGTTGGAGGAAAAATAAAATATGTAAAACTTAGAACTTTTAATACATATACAGGAATACCAATAAGTGTAATAATGGCTAAAGATTTGATGCCATCACTGTTTCCTGAAAAAAATAAAGAGCTAAAAATAGAAGACTACAAAGCTGGAGATAAAAAGATACCTTATATAATAGTTGATGAATATACTGGCAGCGAATTTGAAGGAATGAGCTACGAGCAACTATTGCCATATATACAACCTACAAATGGTGAAGCATTTAAAGTTCTTATTGGCGATTTTGTTACCACCGAAGACGGTACAGGAATAGTTCATCTTGCTCCAAGTTTTGGTGCTGATGATTATAGAATAAGCAAAAAATACGGAATTGGTTCATTAACACTTGTCGATAGAAAAGGAAAATTTGTTGATGGAGTTGGCGAATTTAGCGGACGTTATGTTAAAAATAGCTTTGAAAACAAATCGGAAAAGGAACGAACTGTTGATATTGATATAGTTGTTAAACTTAAAAAAGAAAATAAATTATTTAAATCAGAAAAATACGAACACTCATATCCACATTGTTGGCGAACAGGAAAACCTGTTTTGTATTATCCTCTTGATTCGTGGTTTGTACGTACAACAGCTCTTAGAGATAGATTAATAGAACTAAATAATACAATAAACTGGAAACCAAAATCAACTGGAAGTGGTAGGTTTGGAAAATGGTTAGAAAATTTGGTTGATTGGAATCTCTCGCGTTCTCGCTACTGGGGTACACCTTTACCTATATGGGTAACCGAAGATAGAAAAGAAATGATTTGCATAGGTTCTTTTGAACAACTAAAAATAAATATGGAAAAATCTGTTGAAGCAGGTTTTATGAAAAAAAGTCAATTAGATGATTTTGTTGTTGGTGATTATACAAAAGAAAATTACGAACAATTTGATCCTCACCGACCATATGTTGATGAGATTATATTAATTTCGGAAAATGGTAAGAAAATGTTTAGAGAACCAGACTTAATTGATGTTTGGTTCGATTCGGGAGCAATGCCTTATGCTCAGTTGCACTATCCTTTCGAATTTAAAGAAAATTTTGAAGATTACTATCCATCTGATTTTATTGCCGAAGGAGTTGACCAAACTCGTGGTTGGTTTTTTACACTTCATGCAATTGCTGTTCTTATTTTCGATTCGGTAGCATTTAAAAATATAATATCCAACGGATTAGTACTCGATTCTATAGGCGAGAAAATGTCAAAATCTAAAGATAATAGAATAGACCCATTTAAGGTTATTGAAGAAAATGGTTCCGACCCCTTGCGATGGTATATGATTACTAATGCTCAACCATGGGATAATATTAAATTTAATCTTAATGGTGTAGATGAAGTTAAACGTAAATTTTTTGGAACATTATATAATACCTATTCATTTTTTGCACTATATGCAAATGTTGATAAATTTAGCTATTCCGAAAAAGAAATACTAATAGAAAACCGTCCTGAAATAGACCGATGGATAATTTCATTAATGCATAGCCTGATAGCAGAAGTAGACATGCATTATAGCAACTACGAACCAACTAAAGCAGGAAGAGCAATACAACATTTTGTAATAGAAAATTTAAGTAATTGGTATGTACGCTTAAACAGAAAAAGATTTTGGGGTGGAAGTTATTCTGAAAATAAAATATCAGCATATCAAACATTATTCAAATGTTTAGAAACTGTTGCAATATTAGCGTCTCCGATAGCTCCATTTTATACTGACAAATTGTTTACCGACCTCAATAATGTATCAAAACATCACAAAATAGACTCCGTACATTTAGTAGATTTTCCTGATGTTAATAAACAATTAATTGATAAAGAGCTTGAGCAGAGAATGGACGTAGCTCAAGCAATATCGTCAATGATACTGGGATTAAGACGCAAGAAAAGTCTTAAAGTCAGACAACCTTTAACAAAAATAATGATTCCAGCATTAGACAAAAATTTAAAAGAACAAATTGATAAAGTCAAAAATATAATATTGACTGAGGTAAATGTAAAAAAAATTGAATATTTAAGTGATACTTCTGGAATTTTGGTTAAAAAAATTAAACCTAATTTTAAAATATTAGGTAAAAAATATGGCAAAGATATGAAAGCAGTTATAGATGCAATAAATAAAATGTCGCAAGAAGATATTGCAAATATTGAGAATGATGGAAACTTTACATTAAAATCTGACAAAATAGATACAAATATATTATTATCAGAAGTCGAAATATTATCAGAAGACATACCAGGTTGGTTAGTTGCCAATAATAATAATTTAACTGTAGCACTTGATGTTACTCTAACTGACGAGCTGAAAAATGAAGGTTTGGCAAGAGAATTTGTTAATAGAATTCAAAACTTTCGTAGAGATTCAGGTTTTAATGTTACCGATAAAATAAGTTTAAAAATACAGAAGCATGATAAAATAAATCAAGCAATAGAAAAATTTAGCAACTATATTGGAACTCAAACATTATCACCTATAATTGAACTTGTTGATAGTTTAGATAAAAACTCTGTCGGTACTAAATTTGTAGAGATTGACGATATTAAAACATTTATGAAAATAACAAAACAATAGTTAAGGTCTTCGACCTATTTATAGTTGCTTACGCATTAGTACTAAAATAATTGAATCAGGAAGTTATTAATAAGTAAATGTCGAATTTTTTTATAACAGTACTTATAATTGACTAATAATATTAAAATTATTTAGGCGTAAGCAACATAAAAAGGCTCGAAGAGCCAAAAACAGATAGTAAAATAATTAATTCTTACAAAAATGGTAGAAAAAACAAGATTTAGCGATAATGAGCTTAAAGTTTTTAAAAAACTTATATTAGATAAGATAAAACAAGCTACACATGATTATGATTTACTCAAAAGCACTATAACTCACGGTGTTGATAATGATATACAAGATACTTCGCCTACATTTAAAGTAATGGAGGAAGGTGCATCAGTATTATCAAAAGAAGAGTCGAGTAGATTGGCTCAAAGACAACATAAATTTATTCAGCATTTAGAATCGGCACTATTTAGAATTGAAAATAAAACATATGGTATCTGTAGAGTAACAGGTAAGCTAATCTCGAAAGAGAGATTGATGGCTGTTCCTCATGCAACACTGAGTATTGATGCTAAAAATAAACAATAAGGTCTTCGACCTATTTATAGCTGCTTACGCATTAGTATAAAAGCATCTCAATCAGAAAGTTATGAATAAGTAAATGTCGAAAAACTTTTGTAACAGTACTTAGTTATTAATAATAAAATATAATAATGTCTATATTAAAAAAATCAGCAATAATTATTTTTCTTACACTTATTGCTGATCAAGCACTTAAAATATGGGTAAAAACTCATATGTTTATAGGAGAAGAACACAAAATAATTGGCGATTGGTTTATTATACACTTTACCGAAAACAACGGAATGGCTTTCGGTTTGGAAATAGGTGGTGAAACAGGAAAAATGATTTTAAGTATTTTTAGAATTATTGCAGTCATTGCCATCATTTGGTATATTATAATATTGTCAAAAGATAAAGCATCTAATGGCTTTGTTTTAAGCATGTCCATGATTTTAGCAGGTGCATTGGGTAATATTATTGACAGTGTATTTTATGGTACAATTTTTAATGAAAGTTTTGGACAAATAGCGACAATGTTTCCACAAGAAGGTGGATATTCAAGTTTACTGCACGGAAGAGTAGTTGATATGTTTTATTTTCCTTTAATTGATACAATGCTACCTTCGTGGATACCATTTTGGGGTGGTGAGCATTTTGTTTTTTTTAGACCAGTATTTAATATTGCTGATGCATCAATAACAATAGGTGTTGCAATTATTATTATTTTTCAGAAACGTTTTTTTACTAAAGATAACACAAACAATTCGGAAGTTGGTCATGATAGTGTTTCGTAAAATTAATACAAAAATAATATGTTAATACACACTTTACTTAAAAGAGGAACAATTCATAAAGACTTTTGTGAGGATTTTTTGTTAGATTTTCATCTGAATAAGCAATACTATTTGGGAGCAATTTTTGATGGGTGTTCAACTGGAAAAGATTCGCATTTTGCGTCAACACTTTGGAGTAAAATATTTATTAAGTCTTGCGAAAATACAGATTTTAATTCAGGTATAGAAGAGCTGCATAAATCAATTCTTTATAAGTCGATAATTAAACTTAATGAAATAAAAAAATTATTATCATTAAATACAAATGAGTTATTATCTACAATAATATTTATGCTAATTGATAAAATTGAAAACAAAGCCAGAATAATAGTTATTGGCGATGGTTTTCTGAATATTAATGGTAAAAAATATGATGTAGACCAAAGCAACACTCCTGATTATTTAAGCTATCATATTAGCAAGCTTCTCAATTATGATGATTTTGATAAATGGTATACAAAATTTGAAAATAAATTTGATATTCCTGAAATTGAAAATTTATCTATCGCAAGCGATGGTATTTTAAAATTTAAAAGATACGGTTCTGAAAATGAAATAAATGATAAAGACTTTTCTGAAATAAGTTTTCTTGTTGACGATAATTATTTAATTAACAACAAAGCCATGTTAAGTAGAAAATTTAATATACTAAAAAATAAAAAAAAATCAGAAACATTTGATGATTTGGCTATTATAAGAATTACTAAAACAAAAATATAAAGCTATAATTTTTAAGTAGTCTGACAAAAATTTTCGGCATTTGTTTTGTATAATTAACTACATGGCAGCAATTATCAATTGTCAATTACTTAATACCTATTAAAATGAAATACAATATATTAGTAACAGGAGCAAATGGACAACTTGGTTCTGAAATAAAAGTAATTTCAAATGATTATGCTGAATATCAATTTTTTTTCACTGATTTTGAAGAGCTTGATATTACAAAAAAAAATGAAATAAACAAGTTTGTAAAAACTTATAAAATAAATATTATAATAAACTGTGCAGCTTATACAGCAGTTGATAAAGCCGAAGACGAAAAAGAAAAAGCTAATCTAATAAATGTAACTGGTCCTGATAATCTATCCGAAATTTCATCACAAAATAATATAGTCCTAATACATATTTCGACTGATTATGTTTTTGATGGAACAAACTGTACACCATACAAAGAAGATGATAAAACAAAACCTATTGGTTTTTATGGATTAAGCAAATATAATGGAGAACAATCTGTGTTAAAACACAACAGTAAAACTATAATTATACGCACATCTTGGCTGTACTCTTTGTTTGGTAATAATTTTGTAAAAACGATACAACGATTAGCAAGTACCAAAAATTCGATAGATGTTATTTTTGACCAAATAGGAACACCTACTTATGCTAATGATTTGGCTAAAGCTATTTTATCAATAATTCAAAATATGGATTTTGAATATAAACACAAAGACATATATCATTTTTCTAACGAGGGTGTTACATCTTGGTATGATTTTGCATGTGCAATAGTAGAGCTTACAAATTCAAACTGTAAGGTCAATCCTATAGAAAGTAGTGAGTTTTATAGCAAAACAAAACGACCATTCTACTCTGTTCTTAATAAAAAAAAGATAAAAAATAAATTCAATATAGTAATACCACATTGGAGAGATGCTCTAAAACGAGCTTTTCAAGCTATTTAATAAAAAAATATCACATATAATTTCAATGTTAATATCTGTTTTTGTGATAATTAAACCTTAATAATACTTATACAAATTTGTTTTGTATACAAAATAATTATATAAAGTGGTAAAAAAAATATAATTTTGCAAATATAAAAATATAACTTCGTTAGTGTATTATACTTTCAATGGTTCAATTATTCAATGATACAATTATACAATATCTTGATTAATAGTATATAATATTTTTATAAAAGTAAAATTTTTAACCTAATTTTAGTATATAAAGTAATTTAATCAATAAATAAATTTTAACATGGCAAAAGTAATAGCATTAGCAAATCAAAAAGGGGGAGTAGGCAAAACTACTACAGCCATAAACCTTGCAGCAAGTCTTGCAGTATTAGAAAAAAAAATACTATTAATTGACGCTGACCCTCAGGCAAATGCAACATCTGGTATAGGATTTGATTTAAGAGAAATTGAAACTAGTATTTATGAATGTTTAATTGACGAACTTGACCCAAATGATGTAGTACTTAATAGTGATACAAATGGTTTGGATTTAATTCCATCACATATTGATTTGGTTGGTGCCGAAATAGAAATGTTAAACTTTGACGAAAGAGAACAATCTCTAAAAAAGGTTATTGCTAAAATAAGAGATAAATATGATTACATATTAATTGACTGCTCTCCTTCGCTAGGTCTTTTAACACTTAATGCTTTAACAGCTGCCGACTCGGTAATGATACCTGTTCAATGCGAATACTTTGCATTAGAAGGACTTGGAAAACTTCTAAATACAATAAAAATGATTCAGAACAGATTAAACCCTGAACTCGAAATTGAAGGTTTTCTTCTTACTATGTACGATTCCAGGCTAAGACTTTCTAATTTGGTAGTTGAAGAAGTAAAACAACATTTTGAAGATATGGTTTTTGAAACAATCATACAAAGAAATGTTAAACTAAGTGAAGCACCCAGTCATGGAAAACCTGTAATAATGTATGATGCTAAATCTAAAGGAGCTAGAAGTTATCTGGCTTTAGCAAGAGAGTTGCTTGAAAACAATGAGATTAAAGATGTTGAAAAATAAACAAAATTTTGGCATTTTTCATTTATCGCTTGACACTTTTGGGATTTAAAACCTTATTTTT
>JAOZVK010000218.1 GCA_029938185.1 Bacteroidales bacterium
TTCAAAAAGTAAGCTCTATACTAAATAGGTAAAAACTTTTGTATGGGTGCTTATACTGAAATTAAGTACTGTTACAAAAGTTTTTAGACATTTACTTATTCATAACTTCCTGATTAAATTATTTTTGTACTAATGCGTAAGCAACTATCAAATAGGTCGAAGACCTTACGAAGCAGAGGGAGAAATACCTGTTGGAAATTCTAAAAGTTTTAAACTATAGCAAATTATGAAAAATATACGAATAATAGGTTACTATACAATTCCTTAGAGTATAGATAGTGTTAAAGTATTGATAATAAACAAATAGGATTGTTGATGTATTGCAGACCATGAAAGTAGCTAAAATTTTGAATGATATCATATATAGTGTATTAAGACATAAATTTCTAAAGTAAAAATACTGATATTTTCACATGGTGCTATGTAATCGTGGCAGGTTGCAACGTACCACGATAATTATAAGAAAAATACACTGCCTTTTTTATACATTCCTATCTTAATGCTTATCTCTCTGATAATTTAAAAGACTTTAGAAATTTAAGTCATAATACAGTAGTCTAACCAAAGTCTTTAAGTATTTTATTATTGTAATTACAGCTAATAGGAACTTTCATTATATTTTGTATAAAACTTATTTTTAACTACAGTTAATTATGCATCATACGTAAGGGGGCAGTTCAAAAAGTTGGTGTAATTTATTAAAATCTATTTGTAAATGTCACAAAAAAACACTAAGTTTGCAACTCTCACAGTAGTAGTAAATTAGCGTCATGGGTAATGTGTTCCAATATTTTATGATGAAAAATATGAAAATAATACAAATAATTATAATACTGCTTTTTACAGGCATAAAACTATTTGCCCAAACCCCATTTATACGCAACTACACGCCCGAAGAATACAAAGCCTACACCCAAAACTGGGCAATAGTGCAAGACCCACGCGGTATAATGTATTTTGCCAATAATAATGGAGTATTGGAATACGATGGCATTAGCTGGCGGCTGATAAAAATACCTAACATTGTACTCTCTCTTGCCATAGACGGTACAGGACGCATATTTGTAGGTTTAGCAGGCGATTTCGGTTACTTGCAGGCAGACAGTTTGGGCACTATGCACTATGTTTCACTTAAAGAAAAAATACCCGATGCACACCAAGAGTTTAATGATGTGTGGAAAACTCATATTCTTGATAAACAAGTTATTTTCCAGACTTTCGAGAAAATATTTATACTGCAAAACGACAGTATTCACATTTTGGTTCCCGATGATATTTTTCACATCTCTTTTGTGGTGAAAAATCGTTTTTATGTACGTGAATGGGGCAAGGGTTTATTGTATCTTGATGGAGACAGCCTTCGACTATTGCCTGGCGGCGAACAGTTTGCCGATGAACGTATTTATGTGATGCTGCCCTACGAAAATAACAAAATACTTATCACAACACGCACACAAGGTATTTTTATTTATGAACCAGATAAAACTGAGACGTTTTCAAAACCCATTAGATTTGAAGAAGTAGACAACTTCATGAGCAAAAACATGAGCTACTGTGGCACGTTACTCTCCAATGGCAATTTTGCCATCGGTACAATCACAGAAGGAATACTTGTTTTTGACAAACAGGGCAATATACAAAACCACTACTACAAACAAAACGGTTTACAAACCAATATAATATACTTCCTTTATACCGACCAAAATGGACAGCTCTGGTCGGCTATGGATAACGGTATCAGCCTGATTCAAAATAACATTCCTTTTGTAAATTATACTGACCAAAACGGCTTGGAAGGATCGATAATGTGCGTACAAACTTTTAAGAACCACTTGTATGTGGGTACAGGACAATATTTTTACATCCAAAACACACAAGGTGATTTTGAGCGTATAGAAGGCACAGGTGCACAAAATTGGCAGTTGTACCCAGCAAAAGACAAGCTGTTGTTGGCACATAACCCAGGTGTATTGGAGATAAAAGACAAACAAGCAGCTTTATTAGAGCATACCAAAGATGTGAGTACTTTTGTGTTTTGCCCCTTATACGAGCAGCCGAATTATTTAATGGTTGGGCATGACGGTTTACTGCTGTTGGAATATATAAATAATCAATGGCAGTTCAATCATTTTATCAAAGGCTTTGACAAACCAGTGTATGCTTTATCAGAAGATAAAAGCGGTAATTTATGGATATACACTAACCCACAGCTTTATAAACTACGCTTAAACAAAAGTTTAGATAGTATTATTTATGTACAACACTGCACCACTGTGCAACATGATTTGCCAAGCGATTTTGCCATACCTTACCGCCTGAACAACAAGGAAGTAGTTTTTGGTACAGAAAAAGGTATATACCATTACTTGCCCGATGAAAACCGTTTTGAACCGCATCCGAATTTCCCTATGTTTACTGGGAAAATAGAGCTGTTTATACAAGATAAAAACGGTAATATTTGGTTTGAAGAAGAAAAAGAAGCAGGCAGCTACGAAAAAGGTGTATTGACTCCTCGAACCCTTGAAAGGAAAGATGATGGACTGGGGGACTCTTGGGAGTTTAAGAAAACCCCCTTTTACAAATTTACTGATAGAAATATGGGCAACATTTTTGCTCTTTATCCTTTTTCCGACAGTTTAGTGTATTTGGGTACTACTAAAGGATTATTGGAATATCATCCAAAACAAGAGACAAATTATGACATTTCTTTTAATACACTAATACGCAGGGTGTTGGTGAATGATAGTTCAATTTATCGTGCTGCAGAAACTTTGACAAAGTTAAAATACAAAGAAAACAATCTGTTTTTTCACTATGCTGCTACATTCTATGAAGACTCTGAAAAAAACTTATTTTCTTATCGCCTTATCGGAAGCGACACCACATGGTCGGAATGGACAAGTGACCACAAAAAAGAATATACCAACTTGTTTGAAGGCGATTATCGTTTTGAAGTAAAGTCGAAAAACATTTATCGAAAAATTGGTAATACGGCTGTGTATTCATTTACAATTGAGCCACCTTGGTATCGTACATGGTTGTCTTATTGTATTTACGGGGTTTTAACTGTACTCGGAGTTTGGCTTATCGTGAAACTCAATACCGAACGACTGATAAAAGAAAAAGAAAAACTGGAACAAACTGTAAAAGAGCGTACTACCGAAGTGGTAAAACAAAAACATGAGATAGAAGAAAAAAATGAAGAACTGAATCAAACAAACGAAGAATTGAACGCCACCTTAGAAACCGTAAATGAACAAAAAATTGAAATAGAACACGCTCATCAGCACACTACAGATAGTATTAATTATGCAAGTCGAATACAGTCGGCTGTATTATCCAAAAATATATTGGAAAATATATTTTCCGAACATTTTATACTTTTTAAACCTCGCGATGTGGTAAGTGGCGATTTTTATTGGATGAAATATATTGGAAAATATACTGTGATTGCTGCTGCCGATTGCACTGGACATGGTGTGCCAGGAGCATTTATGAGTATGCTGGGAACCGCTTTTTTAAATGAAATAGTGAGCCGTAGCAATGCCAAAATGTCGGGAAAAATCCTAAACGAATTGCGAGAAAAAATAAAAACATCACTCAAACAAACAGGTAAACAAGGCGAATCACAAGACGGTATGGACATTGCCCTTTGTACCATTGATAAAGAAAGCCTCATACTTTATTTTGCTGGAGCACATAATCCTGTGTATATCGTTAGGCAGAAAGGCAAGCCACCAGTATCTGATGATGACAGTTCCGCAAAAAATACCATTTTGGGAGAATATATTCTAAGTCAGGTAAAAGGCAACTCGCAACCAATAGGGATTTTCATAAAAGAACGTCCATTTGAAACTAAGACTGTTACACTTCATAAAAACGATAATTTATATATTTTTTCCGATGGCTTTATTGATCAGATAGGCGGCGACAAAGGACGTAAATTCATGACAAAAGGATTCAAAAATCTACTGTTAGAACATTGTGAAAAGCCAATGCAAGAACAAAATACAATACTTAATACAACTATCGAAAACTGGAAAAATGGACAAAAACAGGTAGATGATATTCTGGTGATGGGAGTGAGAATATGAAAAACATAGAAGCGATATAAAACACATGACATTGGGCTGGTTGTTAAGTAGGTCGATATACAAAAACGACACTTTTGTTTTTTGTATTATACTGTTTATTAAGTGTAAGCAAAATTGTTCATTGTCCATTATTCATTGTTAATTACTTATGCCTCCTTGTGAGACAGCAACAATACTATCCCTACAATATATAAAAAAATATTAATATCAGATTTTCTGACCTAATAGAAAATACACTGAGCTTAAATGTATTGCTAACTACTTGTGATACAGTAGTTAAATTGCGATAAATGTGTCGGTACTTTCTTTTACATACATTGTAACTTACTGATTTTTAGTAGGTCTGGAGGTCTGACAGTTAATTATGTATCATACCTAAGCGTCGCAGTTCCAAAAATTGGAGTAATTTATGGTTTTTCCACTCTTATTTACACACAAACACAATTTAATGTTAAAAAACACCTTTCTTTGTAGTGTATAAAGTTCCGTTTTAAATTTTTAGCAATTCTAATAAGTTATATATAAGTGTGATATAATTAATTTAGTTTTTTTATTGCATTTTTATTTGGTGTGTAAATAAACTTTATAAAACTGATTTATTAAAATCCATTTGCAAAAATTACAAAAAAACGTTAAATTTGTAACCCTCACAATCATAGTAAATTATCAGTATATTCAACGCAAAATTGACATAGCAAAATTATTGACAAAAAATTTTCAAAAATCTTAAAATAAAATCTTTAATGAAAAATATTAGTTAATCTTAGGCTTTCTATCTATCACTTTAATTATGATTGCATCAGGATTAATATCTATCTACTTTTCAAATAAAGTCAGTAAAAATGCTTATGATATTAGTATTAATAAGTAGGTCGATATATAAAAACAACACTTTTGTTTTTTTTATTATGCTGTTTATCAAGCGTAAGCAAAATTGTTAATTATCCATTGTTCATTGTTAATTACTTAATGTCCCACTTAGCAATGCGACAATGAAAATAAAACTTGATGCAACAACTGCACATTTATGGTTTGAAGAAATTATGTCTGGAGATACAACAGTTAATGTTCAAGAAGTTTGGAATTTACATGAAAAAACTACATGGTATTGCGATGCTATTTTAAAAGAAGACAAAAATAGTGAGGGGGATTTTATTTCAACAAATAATCAGAATATAAAAAATAAAATTAAAATTATATTCCCATAATGACATTATTAGGCATATCGTTTGCAGTATGGTCTTCGACCGATTTATAGTTGTTTACGCATTAGTACAAACACAATTTAATCAGCAAATTATGAATAAGTAAATGTCGAAAAACTTTTGTAACAGTACTTAGCTATTGCTTTAGGAAATTACGGCTACTCGTCAGAAGTTGGACACAGCTATTTATCAATAAGTTGCGACTGGCAGGTGTTTTCACCTGACAGTAAGATAACAAGCAATCAGCGGCAGGTGAAAACATCAGCCGAGCGCACAGTAAGTAGCCAACCTTACGTGGGTAGCCAAAATTACGAATTGGTTTACACCTAAATATTGGCTACCCGTCAGAAGTTGAACAGTCCTGTTTTTCAAGTAGTTTTAATCATAAAATTAAAGTAAAGATTAGCAAAACTTTGCGAAACTTTGCGAAACTTTGTGTAACTTTGCGGTAAAAAAGCAGCTAACTTAAAACTGGTAGCCTAAATATAAGTATCTTACAAAAAATAAATCGGACGATGAATTTGAATCTTTTTAATTATTTTATTAACATATTAAACATATTAACATATTATGGTAGTATCAAAAACAGATTATTTGAAAATTGATTTTGAAAATGAAACAAAAATGTTAAAAGCATTATGGTATCCCAAAAGTAAAGAACTAAATGACGATGAATATAAAAAAGAGCTTTACATTTGGCGAGATATGATAGAAAAACATCAACCAATACGTTTGTTTGTAGATACAAGAGAAATGTTTTTTGTAATCAGTGTGGATATACAAAAGTGGTTTGTAGCTGAAATATTTGGTTCCTATAGTGGCTATGGTGTTAAAAAAAATGCACATATTTTACCAAAAGAATTATTTGCATCTGTGTCCGTTGAACAGGCTTTTGACGAAGACGAAAATGCAAAGTATGAAACTGTTTTTTTTGATGATGAACAAGAAGCTATTAAATGGCTTTTAAGTAATTAACAATTAATAATGGATAATTAACAATTTTGCTTATGTCTGATAAACAGCACGATATGTAGGTTGTCAGGCGTAAGCAAATTTTAAACTTTTCACTTACTTACTATATTGTTTTTGTGAATAATGATAATTTAAAAATATAAATAAAAAATGAAATTTACATCTTTAAAAATAAAATTAGCGATTACGATAAGCGTAGCAGTCGGGATAATATTTAGTCTAATAATATTTTATTCCGTAATTACAAATAGAAAAATTGCAATTGAAAATTCAGAACAAAAAATTACTTTGTTTGCCAAAGAATATGCTTTAAAAATTGAAGCAGAAATTGAACTTGCAATGGACGCTTCAAATACGATGGCAAGTGTATTCACTTCATTTAAAACCAGTAATGATTTTGAGCCAAACAGGATAGTGATAAATAATTTGTTGAAGCAAGTTTTAAATGACAATCCTAATTTTTGTGCAACTTACACACTTTGGGAAACAAACGCATTTGATAATATGGACAATAATTTCATAAATCAAAAAGGACATGATGAAACAGGGCGATTTATTCCATATTTCACACTTGATAATAGCAATAGTTTTATATTAGAGCCATTGGTTGATTATATGCAAGATGGTGCGGGAGATTATTTTTTAATTCCTAAAAAAACAAAAAAAGAAGCGATAATAGAACCTTACATTTATCCTGTTCAAGGAAAAGATGTATTAATAACTTCTCTTGTTACACCAGTATTAGTTGATAATGAATTTATTGCAATAGCTGGTGTTGATATAACAATAGAATTTTTACAAAATTTAGCCCAAAATGCAAAAAATAAAATATACAATGGAAATGCCGAAATTACAATAATAGCCAACAATGGAACTTATGCAGCAAATACCAAAAATACGGAAAATGTAGGTAGAAATATTAGCGAATTTAATGACAACGCAAACGAGCTAATCAGCAAAATAAAAAAAGGAAAAATTTTTAAAACCCAGAATAGCGAAATATTTGAAATTAATGTTCCAGTAAAAATAGGAAAAACGACAACAGCATGGTCGGTAAATGTTTCTGTTCCAAAAAAAATAATTTTTGCGAACATAAACAAACAAACAGTAATTTTGATAATTATTGGAACTATATCTGTTATTCTAATCATTTTTGTATCATTGGTTATTGCAAAAATTTTCACTACACCAATACGAAAAGTAGTAAAAGCATTGGAGAAAATGTCGCAAAAACAAATAAATTTCACGATGGATACAAAACGAAACGACGAGATAGGAACACTTTATAATTCTATAAATACGATGAATAGAGTGTTTACCGAAATGATTACAGGAATTGATGAAACAGCAAGTTCTGTATTAACTGCAAGTAATCAACTAAGCACTATTTCGCAGGAAATTTCGCAACGTGCAAACGAACAAGCAGCTACAACTGAAGAGATTGCAGCTTCTACCGAACAAATGCTTGCAATGATAAACTCGAATACAGAACAAGCAGAAATTACAGGAAAAATAAGCTCAAAATCGTCGAGACGTATGGAACAAAGTAAAGTAATGATAATAAAAACATTGGAGTCTGTTTCAAAAGTAAATGAAAAAACATCAATTATAAGTGATATTGCAAATAAAACGGATATTTTATCAATAAATGCAGCTATTGAAGCTACACGTGCAGGTGAAGACGGAAAAGGTTTTGCTGTTGTTGCAAACGAAATTAGAAAACTTGCAGATAAAACAGCAATTGCATCAAATGAAATAGAAGTGTTATCGCATGAGAACCATGAATTAACACAAGTAACTTCATCACAGTTAGAAAAGGTTATTCCTGACATCACAAAAAGTGCAGAACTTGTAAATAACATTGTTTCAGCTGGAAAAGAACAACAAGCTGGAGTTGAAAATATCAATATTTCAATTCAGCAACTGACTGAAATAACAAACGAAAATTCAGCATCTGCCGAAGAAATGTCGGCATCGGCGGAAGAATTATCAGCCCAAGCCGAACAGTTAAAAAACATGATAGATTTTTCTGTAAATGATATTACAGGAGTAAAACAAAATAATAAAAATATTGACAATAATAAACAAGAAGAACAAATTTCAGAGCATAAAAATAAAGGATTTAATATTAGCTTATCAAGCAATGATAAATTAGACAATGAATTTGAAACTTTTTAATTATTTTATTTAATAAAAAAACTTATTTTTGCAACCATAAAAAAATAGATAATATACGAAAGATGATTATACACGCTAATGGGTTGATTAAAAAGTGTATAACATTTGCTTTGAAATATCCTGAAAAAGGGTGTTTCAAAGCAGTTCACGATATACAACTGCAAAATCGGCTACCCGTCAGAAGTTGGACAGTCTTGTTTTTCAAGTAGTTTTAATCATAGAATTAAAGTAAAGATTAGCAAAACTTTGCGAAACTTTGCGTCAAACTTTGTGTAACTTTGCGGTAAAAAAGCGACTAACTTAAAACTGGTAGCCGCAAAATCGGCAACAGAAAAAAGAGAGACTATTTTTTTCAAAACGATATATTAAGTACTGTTACAAAAGTTTTTCAACATTCACCTATTCATAACTTACTGATTAAGTCGTTTTTGTATTAATGCGTAAGCAACTATAGATAGGTCGAAGACCTTAGTTTTTATGGATAGAGATAATTTTCAAAATATAGAAAACCGAAACATTAAATGAAAAATTTATCAATTTTTAGAACAATTAAAACAAGAATAAT
>JAOZVK010000677.1 GCA_029938185.1 Bacteroidales bacterium
TTTAGATTTTATATTAAAACGCTTCCAACAATTTTTTAAAGAAAACTATTCTCACAAAGACCAAAAATTTTTGGAACGCGAAGGGCGGCTCGTTTTTTTGAGCTATCTGCAACCAATAGTAAACGGGGAAGGTTACATTTTTAAAGAACCTGTTGTTGGTGATGACCGCCGTATGGATATAGTAATAACCCACAATGGAAACCGCTATGTAATAGAACTTAAAATTTGGCGAGGCAAAGCATATCACGAAGAAGGCTTAGAGCAATTATCTGATTATCTGGATATTTATAATTTAAAACAAGGGTATCTGCTTATTTTTAATTTTAATAAGAAAAAAGAATTTAAAGAAGAAATTATTAACTATAAAGACAAAAAATTATATACTACTTGGACATAAGTGAAAATGAAATAATAAGTTATTCCAAGATACGCCGTTTTTTTATTATTTTACAATTCCAAAAAATTACTAATAGTTAATTGTTTAGGCGTTTTTCATGTACCTATTGACACTTATTTATGAAATAATTATCGTATATTTAATAAGGAACTTAGAATAATGAAGTAAAAAATAATTTTATGATAATTTTTATAAATTATAAACTATTTATATTTAATTAGTTAATTGATTTTTTCTTCTTTTAATATTTCGATATTCATTATTTATTTTATGCAAAAAGTGCCATGTACTTTTATTGGTTTGTGAAAAATGTCAAGTAACAGCTTGATAACCATTAAAATGAACATATACAAGAAAATAGAAAATTTACAAAAATAAATAAATAATATAAGAACTCTTCCTGAAGCACAGATTATTGAATTGCGAAAATATTATAAAATAGGCTTAACATATAGTTCCAATGCTATGGAAGTCAATACATTAACTGAATCTGAAACCAGAGCGATTATTGAAGACGGAATAACGATTGGAGGCAAGGCTTTAAATTATCATTTAGAAGCTGTTGGGCATGCAAAAGCATTTGATAAAATTTACAAATTGTCCAAAAAAGATACAATAATTGAAGAGGATATTAAATATTTACATAAATTATTTTACTCATCAATAGATTTGGAGCAAGCTGGTTTTTATCGAAATGTAAGAGTTTTTATTTCTGGTTCCGAATATTTATTCCCAAGACCAGAAGAAATTAATTCTTTAATGAAAAATTTTGTTGAAAAATACAATAATATTTTATCAAAAAAACACCCCGTTGAAATAGCTGCACAAATTCATAAAGATTTTGTATATGTACATCCATTTATTGATGGAAATGGTAGAATTGCAAGATTATTAATGAATATTATTTTGATAATAAGCAAGTTTCCAATAACTATAATTCCGTTCTTACTGAGAATGGAATATATGAATTTATTGGAAAAAGCCCATAAAAACGACAAAGATTTTCTGTTTTTTATAGCTCAAAGAGTAGAACAAGCCCAATTAGATTTTCTTCGATTGTTTAGTAATTAAGATCTTCGACCTATTTATTGTTGCTTACGCATTAGTACAAAGGTAATTTAATCAGTAAGTTATGAATAAGTAAATGTCTAATTTTTTTTGTAACAGTACTTAATATTAAAAAATAGAATGCAAAAAATAAAAAAAATACCATACGGAACTACTGATTTTAAAAAAATCCAAACAAAAAATTATTTCTATATTGATAAAACAAAATTTATAGAATTAATAGAAGATTCTCCAGACTTTTTATTTTTAATACGTCCTCGCAGGTTCGGTAAATCATTGTTTTTATCTGTATTAGAAAGTTATTACGATATTTTTTATAAAGATGAGTTTGAAACCATTTTTAAAGATACATATATCGGAAAAAATCCAACGGATGAAAAAAACAAATATTTGATACTTAAATTTAACTTTGCCGAAGTCGATCCGAGAATTGAAAATACACAAAAATCATTTGATTTTCATTGCAGGAATGTATTTATTGAGTTTTTTCAAAAATATCACTCATTCTTTTCTGAAACAGAAAAAAAATTTGTATTGAATCAAATAACAGGAACAGAACAGCTTTCAGCTTTATTCAGAAAGGCTAAATTCAGCAGTCTAAAAATATACATTATTATAGATGAATACGACAATTTTACCAATTCGATACTTGCAAACTCAGGTATTCAGAATTACGAAAAGATAACACGCGACAAAAGTGGCTTTTACAAACATTTTTTCAATGTAATTAAAGCCGGGACAACAGCCACTGATGCACCTGTTTCAAAATTATTCATAACAGGAGTTTCTCCTATAACACTTGACGATGTCACAAGTGGCGGAATAGGACATAATATAACCACCGAATTGCAATTTAACGAATTTATAGGTTTTACCGAAACTGAAGTCCAAGCAATGTTGTTGTATTACCAAAAAGCAGGAAAAATAACAATGGATATTAATATCATTTTAAAATTTATGAAAAAATGGTATAATAATTATAAGTTTTCAAAAAATGCCAAAACAGAAATGTTTAATTCCACAATGGTACTTAATTTTCTTGTTCGATTTATGCAAGAAGACGATTACCCTGTTAATTTGATTGATGATAACACCAAAATTGATTACACAAAACTAAGACACCTTGTAATTATCGACAAAAAACTTAATGGTAATTTTTCTGTTCTGA
>JAOZVK010000014.1 GCA_029938185.1 Bacteroidales bacterium
CTTAATAAGCCATATACTACTGTGTATCAGTATGTAATATTGCATAACAAGTCTAATATTGCTGTTGGTGTTGCAACTTTGAAAGACGAAATATATTTTTTAGACAAATCTTTAGAACAAGGAAATTACTACATTAAAAATTTTAATGATAGAAAATACCACATAGAAAAAGAATTAACTAAAACAATTTATAAAATATCAGATTTTAAATCACAAGACGAGATTATTAATAATAACAGAAAAATAATATTTCCGTACAAAATCATAAAGAGAAATGCTTTAGCTTACACAGAAAAAGAATTAGAAGATAAATTTCCAAAGGCTTATGAGTATTTTAACGCAGTGCAAAACAAATTGGCAAAAAGAGATAAAGGTAAAATAGTTAAGCCATTTTTTGCTTATGGAAGAACACAAGGATTGACAAGAAAAGGAAAAATGATATTAACACCAACTTTTAGTAGATTTCCCCGATTTTTAAATGCACCTGAAACAGATGCATTCTTTTGTAATGGATATGGAATATACTACAATGAAATTTCAGGTGGTTTTTGGGCAGATACTATAAACCCGATTGCAAAAATAGAAAACATTGATGCGTTACAAAAAATTCTTAATTCGGAAATAATGAATTATTATGTAAATGTTACAAGTGTATCAATTCAAGGTGGCTACCCATGTTATCAAAAGAATTTTATTGAAAAATTTACGATACCTGATTTTTCAAAACAAGAATTGACTACTTTAAATAATTTAAATGAAAAAAACGAAATTGATGTGTTTTTAATCAAAAAATATCAACTAAATCTACCTGTTCCAAATCTGGTTTCGTAAATACGCATTAAATCAGCAATAAAATTATCAAAGGTCAGATTTTCGATAGTAACTTTTGAGTTATCGGGAAGAAAACCATCTTCGATTAGTTCATTTGTTGAATTATAAAGTTTTGGGATTCTTTTTCTAAAGTCAACTATAAGTAGACAAGCCCTTTCGTATTTATAGAAATCTTTGTGAGTATTTGTACGTGAATTTATTGCAGCAAATGATTTAATGTATTTTTCGACCGTTCTTTGAGATACTGATTTAAACTCAATTTTGTGTTTTGCAAATGCTTTATCGTTATATTCAGGAATAGCAATCATGTAAACCTCACCTAAACAGATTTTTGAACATCTGTCATGTAAATTTTGCGCCTCTGATATTGTTCTTTCATAAAGTGTATCAAAATTCTTTTGAATACTACTTATTTGACTTCTGATATTGATTACAAGTGTTTGTTCTGTAAATGTTTTACCATATTTATCAACAGTTCCTTCAAGAAGTCCGTTTTTTAATACTTCTTCCTTTTCTTCAATATTATTAGGTACAACACAAACATCTTGGTCTTTTTGTTTTAAAGCACCTGCAAGTTTCAGTTCAGGCGAGCGTTCACTAACGGGCGGATATTAATTCTCTATAAACACCATTTGATATTAGCGAACTTTTTACAGCTTCATGAATATTCAAAATTGGTAATGAAGATCTTATCATAGCCGTTTTACCCTCATTTCCACCATCGCTAATTGAAGAATTAATTAAATTTTTGAATTTTTTTATTGCTTGCTCAATTGTCATCAAATTTTTCATCATTAAATAGTTCTTTCAAGGAAACATTCAGAGCTTTAGCAATTTTTTCTATATTGTTTATGGATATGTTACGTTTTCCATTCTCAACCTGAGTAATATAGGTTCTGTCAATATCACTACGATAAGATAACTCTTGTTGAGAAAAACCTTTTTCTGTTCTTAATTCTTTAATCCTAAGCCCTATTTTTTCTGTTATTTTCACAATACAAAGATGAAAAATTGTAGACATTAAGTCAGTTTATTATAAGCCACAATGGTTGATTTTAAGAAATATTTTTATAGATACGAATAAATAACTAAATTTGAAAAATAAAAATATGGGTGGTAACATATCGCAAAGCACAAAAGTTCCTAAAATTTCAAATGAAATTATAAGCCTCCCATATAAAAATTCTTAGATATTTTACATAAAACATATTTCCGAACTGATGTTGTACATAAAACAAGAACAAAACATGCCTGATTTAAATTAATTTACCCCCCAGCTTCAAGCCACACCGATAGTATTAAATAAATAAATGTAGCAAACCGATACAATTTTTCTAATTTCACCAAATATAAAACTCTGATTGCATAAGTGGATATTTTTTAATATATTATATTATACAAAAATAAATTTCTATTTTTGTCCTCACTTATTTAAGTAAGCACTTTATATATAAATTTTCATCTAATTTGTATAAGTCTTATTTAATTTAAGTCTAAGTATTCTTATAAAAGTTTTTCGGCATTTGTTTTTGTACAATTAGCTACATGATAGTAATTTATAAAAATGCGTAAGCAACATTAAAAGGGTCGAAGACCCAAAGATTAATTTATCAAATAACAAAATGGAAATAAATACTCAGTATCAACCACTCGAAATAGAAAAAAAAAGGTATCAATATTGGTTAGATAATAAATTTTTCAAATCAATACCCGATGGTAGAGAACCATACACAATAGTAATACCTCCGCCAAATGTAACCGGAGTCCTTCATATGGGACATATGTTAAACAATACAATTCAGGATATTTTAGTAAGAAGAGCCAGAATGCTGGGGAAAAATGCATGTTGGGTTCCAGGCACCGACCATGCTTCGATTGCAACTGAAGCAAAAGTTGTTCAAAAACTAAAAAAAAAAGGTATTAACAAAAAAGATATTTCACGCGAAGAGTTTCTAAAACATGCTTGGGAATGGAAAGAAAAGCATGGTGGCATTATCTTGGAACAACTAAAAAAACTGGGAGCTTCATGTGATTGGGACAGAACAAGTTTTACTATGGATAAGTCCTTATCGGGAAGTGTTATAAAAGTTTTTATTGATTTATATAAAAAAGGATATATATATCGAGGTATAAGAATGATAAACTGGGATCCACAAGCAAAAACCGCTGTATCCGATGAGGAGGTAAAACATAAAGAAGTTCAGTCGAAACTATATTATGTAAAATATAAAATCCAGAATCAAGATGAATATATTACAATTGCTACCACACGACCCGAAACAATTTTGGGTGATACTGCTGTTTGTATAAATCCTAAAGATGAAAGATTTGAACATTTGAAAGGCAAAAAAGCAATAATTCCATTAGTAAACAGACTTGTACCTATTATTGAAGACGATTATGTTGATATGGAATTTGGAACAGGTGCTTTAAAAATTACTCCTGCACACGATATTAATGACTATGAAATTGGTCAAAAACATAATCTCGAAAGTATCAATATTTTTAATGATGATGGTACATTAAATCAAAATGCAGTTCTTTTTATCGGCAAAGATCGTTTTGAAGTTCGTGATTTAATAACTAAAGAATTAGAAAAATCGGGCAACTTAGTTAAAATTGAAGACTATTTAAATAAAGTCGGATATTCGGAACGAACAAATGTAGCAATTGAGCCTAAACTTTCGATGCAATGGTTCTTGAAAATGGAAGAACTTGTAAAACCAGCAATCGAAAATGTAGGGAATGACAAAATAAAACTATATCCTAAAAAATTTAAAAATACATATAATCATTGGCTAAACAATATTAAAGATTGGAATATATCAAGACAATTATGGTGGGGACATAGAGTTCCAGCATACTTTATTCAATCTACAAATGATTTTGTAATAGCTGCGAACAAAGAGGAAGCATTGGAGTTGGCAAGAATAAAAACTTCAAATAACAGCTTGGAAATAACTGATATAAACCAAGACGAAGATGTTCTTGATACATGGTTTTCTTCGTGGTTGTGGCCAATGTCTGTATTTGATGGTATAAGATATCCCAATAATGAAGATATTAAATATTATTACCCTACAGATGATTTAGTTACTGGACATGATATTATATTTTTCTGGGTTGCAAGAATGATTATAGCCGGATATGAATATAAAAATCAATATCCATACAAAAATGTATACTTTACAGGAATGGTTCGTGATAGCTTTGGACGCAAAATGTCAAAACAATTAGGAAATTCGCCAGACCCTATAAAATTAATGGAAAAATATGGAGCTGATGGTGTTCGAATCGGAATGTTATTTTGTTCACCTGCTGGAGGCGATTTATTATACGATGACAAATTACCTGAACAAGGACGAAATTTTAGTAATAAAATATGGAATGCATTTCGTCTTGTTAAACAGATGGAAATTAACAGAAATGCTACACAACCATTTTATACAAAAGTTGCGATTGATGCCTTTGATGCAAAATTACAAAAAGTAATAAAAACTTTAGATAAGCAATTTGAATTGTTTAAAATATCGGAAGCTTTGATGACTATTTATAGATTTTTCTGGGATGAATTTTCATCATGGTATCTCGAAATTATTAAACCACCATATGGTGAGGGGATTGACCAAAAAACATACGATACAACTATTATGTTTTTTGAGCAACTTCTAAAAATACTACATCCGTTTATGCCTTTTATTACCGAAGAAATTTGGCATTTAATAAAAGAAAGAGATGAGAAGGATAGTATTATGATTTCGGATATGCCCAAATACATAGACAGTAATGAGGATATTATTGAAAAATATGATAGAGCAAAAGAAATTATTACTGAACTTAGAAGAATTAGAAAAGAAAAATCATTGCCATATAAAGAGAAATTAAACCTTTGTGTAAAAATTGATGAAAAAAAATATGATAATTTGTTTAATGATATTATAATAAAGCTTTCAGGACTATCAAATATCGAATTTATTGATACAAAAATTGATAAAGCCGTTTCGTTTATCGTAAAAACAGTTGAATATTTTGTTCCTTTGGGTGATTTAGTAAACACTGAAGAGGAGTTAAAAAAATTAAATAAAGATTTAGATTATACAAAAGGTTTTTTAATGACAGTATTAAAAAAGCTTAATAATGAAAGATTTGTAAATAATGCTCCTGAAAAAGTAGTGAATATGGAAAATAAAAAGAAACTTGAAGCCGAAACAAAAATCAAAGCATTAGAAGAACAAATTCAAAATCTTTTAACTTAAAGGTCTTCGACCTATTTAATGTTGCTTACGCATTCTATTAATACTCTGACAATATGTATATTAATAATATATATATGTTGTAAGTTTTTTGATAGACTACTGAAACAAGTCATAAGTTTCTTTAGTATTATTTAGACAAGATTTACAGGATTTACATGTTTTAAATATCCTGTTAATCATGTAAATCCTGTCAAGTTGTTACATTTGTAAACTTAATCAATTTATGTCTTAATACATTATTTATAATTGACAAAATTCAAAAACAAAATAATGCTTATTGAAACAAATCATAAGTTTCTTTAATATTATTTTTACGAAGTAAAAATAAATCCTGTAAATCCTGTCAAAAAAATCAAATAATGTCTAAAACGTGTAGCCAAACAAGTCATAAGTTTTAAATATAAACCATATAATGGAAAACGAAACAGTTGATAGAAAAATATTAATACAAAACTTTTTTAGTCTCTATGAAGCAGAATACCCATCAATTTCAAATATAATTAAGGTAAGTGCCAGTTTGATAATTTTGGGAATCCTTTTGATTACAATCTTTCAGGCATCAATTGAACATAGTATTGTTTTTGGATTTATATTAGTTACAACTGGTTTGGTATTATTTGCTGTATGGATGCGACCATATTTTAGAGATAAAAGAATATTTGCAGCACGACCAACTGTCGAACAGATGAATAATTTGTTTATGGACGATTTACATCAAATTGTTAAAAATAAAGCAATTGCTGATATGAATTTACCTGAAAACAAACTACAAGATGAAAATTTTGTTATTATTCCATATCCGGTTTATTGGAAAGATTCGGGAGTTGATGATAAACTAATAATGCAACGCGAAACTGTGTATACTGTTTGGAATGTACAAATTGTAGCTCTAACTGAGTTTTATATTAGCATATATTATTGTACTTTTGATTGGTTTAATGCTAAGGTTTTGAATGTAAAATCTGATGAGTTTTTTTATGATGATATAGCTTCAATAAAAGAACATTCAGTAAATTTTGACAATATACTTATTGATACAAAAGAAGATAAAGTAGGAAAGCTAAAAGCAATCAAAATCAATAATATTTCAGGAGATTTTCTATCAATAGTAATTGGCTCGTCCTTAGATGCAAGTGTCGATATAAGTGTTAATCCAAATAATCTAATACAAGCAATACGAATAATGCTTCGCAATAGAAGATACAATGAAGTACGTGGTGAAAAACCTGAAGAGCAAATTGTAGAACAAACAGAAGAAATAAATGTCGAGGATTCTGAAAACGAACTTACAGATGAAGTTGTTTCTGAGGAAACAGCTGATGAAAAAGAAGAAGATAAGCACGAAGAAGATTCTGGAAACAAAGAATCTGGCAATAAAGATATATTTCATCAATCCAGATAAGGAATTGTAAATAGTAAATCAGAATGGTATACTAAATTAGGTTAAGAATTTGGCTACCAGCGTAAGGTTGGATGCGGTTATATATCAGCAAGTTGTACCTATCAGGTGTTTTCACCTGACAGTAAGAGAACACGCCGACAGTAAATATTTATATTATTGATTTTCAGTTGTAAATAAATACAACAACAAACTATACAAATAAACAAGGATATAAAACATGTTTCAAGCCACAACATACATATACAAAAATTGAGTTTGTAATGACTGATTTACAAGTCAGCAAACCAACTGCAACACAATATTTGAACAAATTAATAAAATTGGGATTATTAAAAAAGAAAAGCAATGGAAGACAAATTATTATATAAATGAGCAACTTTATAAGCTTTTTTTATAAATTTATCAAGTAAAAAAAACTAAAAAAACTTTACTTGATAATATTTATAAGACAAAAAAGCATATAATATCGGAGGTTATCCACCTAAGGTAGTATACTCTTGTTTTTCAAGTAGTTTTAATCATAGAATTAAAGTAAAGATTAGCAAAACTTTGCGAAACTTTGCGTTAAACTTTGTGTAACTTTGCGGTTAAAAAGCTGCTAACTTAAAACTTATAGCCATAAATATGAAATAGCTTGAAGACATTAAACAAAAAAAATGAAAAAAACAATAGAACATTTACCCATAGAAAAACAAAACGAATTGAATGAAATAGTCGATTTAGTAACTAACAATCCTTCAATTAATATGATTATTTTATTTGGCAGCTATGCACGTGGCGATTGGGTTGAAGACAAGTATAAAGAAAACGGTACAACTTACGAATATAAAAGCGATTACGATTTGTTATTCGTTGTAGAAGACGAAGCCAAAGCTCATAGCAACAGATTTGCAAAACAAATAAGACGAAAAATTAAAAAGAATATTGAAACAGATACAGCAATTAATGTAATTTATCATGGAATTGATTATCTAAATACTGAAATAGAAGACGGTAACTATTTCTTTATCGACATTCTAAAAGAGGGAATTTGTCTTTACAATACCAAAAAATATGTACTATCGAAACCAAAGCAACTAAGCACAAATGACCGCATACGAAAAGCGCAAATGTATTTTAGTAAATGGATGAAAAATGCTAATGAGTTTTTAATTGATTTTAATAATGCTTTTGAAAGAGTTAGTTATAGCAAAGCAGCTTTTGAACTCCATCAAGCTACCGAACGTTACTTTATGACAGTATTGTTAGTATTGACAGACTACAAACCAAAAATACATGATTTGGGAAAACTTAGAAATATGGTAATTAAACTTGATGCTCGTTTTAAGCCAATTTTCCCTCAACAAACCAAAGAAGAAGAACGTTTATTTACATTACTAAAAAAAGCTTACATTGATTCTCGTTACAAAATGGACTATGAAATTAAAAAAACGGAACTTGAATATTTGTCAAAAAGAGTTAAACTCTTGCAAACTTTGACAGAAAAGATATGTAAAGAAAAAATTGAACAGTTGATAGAACAAAAATTGTAAATATTATAATATAGAATGGAACAATTAAAAGTAGCTTTCAAAACACTTGGATGCAAGCTAAATTTCTCAGAATCATCTACAATAGCTCGAACATTTACGGATAGAGGCTACAAACGTGTAAATTTTAACGAAAAAGCTGATATTTATGTTATCAATACATGTTCAGTTACTAATAATGCAGATAAAAAATGTAGGCAAATTGTTAAAAAAGCAATAAAGCAATCGCCAGAGGCATTTATAGCTGTCGTTGGTTGCTATACTCAACTAAAACCTCATGAAATAAGCTCAATCAAAGGAGTTGATTTGGTGATGGGAGTTAACGAAAAATTTAAATTGATTGAGCATCTAAACAGTTTTGAGAAAAAAATAAATCCCGAAATACATTCTTGCGAAATTGATAAAGTAAAAACATTTTATCCATCATATTCATCAGGCGATAGAACAAGGTCATTTCTTAAAGTACAAGATGGTTGCGATTATCCATGTACCTATTGCACAATACCAAAGGCAAGAGGTAAAAGCAGAAACAATAGTATTGAAAAAACTATAATAGAAGCTGAAAAAATTGCTAAATTGGGTTTCAAAGAAGTCATATTAACAGGCGTAAATATTGGAGATTTTGGAAAATCTACAAATGAAATTTTTTTAGAATTATTAAAAAAACTTGAAAAAGTTAGTGGTATAGAGCGATTTAGAATTTCGTCAATTGAACCTAATTTACTGACTGATGAAATTATTGATTTTGTTGTAAATTCAAAAAAGTTTTTACCTCATTTTCATATACCATTACAGTCGGGCAGCGATACTATACTAAAGCTTATGAAACGCCGATATAATAGTACTTTATATAAAAAACGTATAGAGAAAATAAAAAAGTTTTTACCCAAAGCTTTTATTGGAGTAGATGTAATTATTGGATTTCCGGGCGAAAATGAAAAAGAATTTAATACTACTTATGAGTTTTTGAAAAATCTTGATATTTCGTTTATCCATGTATTTTCATATTCGGAACGTCCTAATACTGAAACAGTAGGAATGCCAAACAAAGTAGATGCTAAAGAAATTGTAAGACGTAGTAAGATGCTTCATAATTTATCAGAACAAAAGCATGAAAAGTTCTATCAGAGTAATTTAGGAACTGAATCAAATGTTTTATTCGAATTACAAAAACATGGTAATAAAATGTATGGTTTTACTGAAAACTATATAAAAATAGAACATGAATACAATGAAAATTTAGTCAATAATATTATAAAAACAATATTAGACTCCATTAGCGAAAGTGGTAATATAACAGGGTTTGTTCAAAAAATGGACTAACAAATTCCACACAAAGAACGCAAAATGATTGATGCAAAATACGCAAAGTCTTAAATTATGCTTTGCGTTTTTGCGTATTTTTCCTTTTGCGGCTTTTATGTGGAACTTAATGTTACATTGATTAGGATATTTAAAGTATGCATAAGCAACATTAAATAGTTTGAAAACCTTGATGTCGAACCTGATTAATTCATACAACTTAAAAAAAAATAGTCTTATAAATTTTCTTGATGCTTACTTGTGTATGCAGCTATATTACAACGATTTACAAAACATGTAAGCCATATTAAATAGATCGAAAACCTTAAACTTAAATAAAATAATAATTTTTGAATAAAAAAATTTGATTTATAAATAATGTTTTAATAATTTTGCAGCCAATTTAAAAATTTGAAAACTATGATTATAATACCAATAAAAGACGGTGATAACATTGATAGAGCACTTAAAAAATTTAAAAGAAAATTTGAGAAAACAGGTGTTATCAAAGAGTTAAGAGAAAGACAAGCGTATAAAAAACCCTCAGTAAAAAAGAGAGAGTTACTTGAAAAAGCAAAATACGTTCAATACCTTCAACAAAAAGAAGAAGATCTATAAATAAAACTCTTAAAGTTTATTTACACACAAATTTGTTTTTACTATTTAATCAACTTGTAATCAAGAGTTGTGAAAATATTTATATGTAAGTAATGAAAAAAAAACTCAAAGTGCCCAAAATAATTATGAATAAAATGTTGGTTTTATTTTTTTTATTAACATAATATTCTTAGATTTGTTAAAGATTTTTATGCCATATACTAAATATATGTGGCATAAATTTTTTTAATAAATAATTATTTTTATGCATAAAGATTTATTTTTGGAATACATAGAAATAGTGAAAAAATATTCTAAGAATACACTTATGTCGTATGATTGTGATATAACTCAATTTATAGATTATTGTAACAAAACCAACCAAAGTTCAGCTATTGAACTAAATCATAGAATTGTTAGAAAATGGATTGTTTCACTTATGTTGAAAAAAAATTCAAACAAAACTATTAACAGAAAAATATCTTCCTTAAAATCATATTATAAATTCCTACAAAAAAGAGGGATAATAAAAACTAACCCAATAAACAAAATAGTATTACCTAAAATTGAAAAAAAAATACCCTTATTTATAAAAGAAAAAGAAATTGAAAATTTGTTTATATACGATATATTCGAAAAAACTTTTGAAGGTGTTAGAGACAAGTTGATTTTAGAAATACTATACTCAACAGGAATCAGATTAACTGAACTAATAAATATAACTAACAAAAATATTGATATAAAGAACAAAACAATCAAAGTTACTGGGAAAGGCAATAAAGAAAGACTTATTCCATATCCTGAAAAATTAAATAAAACACTTAAAGAATACATATCATTTAGAAAACAAATGCTACTAAACGATAATGTAAATTTACTTTTAACAAAAAAAAGCAAAAAAGTATATGCAAAGCTAATCCATAGAATTGTAAACAAGTATTTAAACTATATTACAACAATTGAAAAAAAAAGTCCGCATATTTTGCGTCATACTTATGCCACACACATGATGAACAATGGAGCCGATTTGAATGCAATAAAAGAATTGCTAGGACATTCAAATTTATCAGCAACACAAATATACACGCATAATACATTTGAGAAACTTAAAAAAAATTATAAACAAGCTCATCCACGAGCATAAAATTTAATGGAGGATTAAATATGAATATAAATATAAGTTCAATACATTTTAATGCTGACGAAAAATTAGAGAAACTAATCGAAGATAAAATAAAGAAACTAACACTTTTTAGTGATAGTATCATTTCAGCTGACGTATTTTTACGATTAGAAAGCTCACAAACTCTCGAAAACAAAGTAACAGAAATCAAATTAGAGATGCAGGGGAATGCTCTTTTTGCAAAAAAACAAAGTAATTCATTTGAGAAGTCAACTGATTCGACTATCGAAGCACTTAGAAGACAAATAAATAAGCAAAGAACAAAAAATGATAGAAAAAAAAATAAAAATAATGCTAAAAATATTTTGTAATATAAATATATAATATTTATATTTGCAAACTCAAAACATAAACGTTTTTCAAGAAAGTTCATAAATTGAAAACGCCGATGTAGCTCAGTTGGTCAGAGCAGCTGATTTGTAATCAGCAGGTCGTGGGTTCGAATCCCTCCATCGGCTCTTTTTTTGAATAATTGTGTATGTAGTTTTTTGGGGGGATTCCAGAGCGGTCAAATGGGGCAGACTGTAAATCTGTTGGCTAAGCCTTCGGAGGTTCGAATCCTCCTCCCCCCACAAACGGAAGAAAATTATAGCGGGAATAGCTCAGTTGGTAGAGCGTCAGCCTTCCAAGCTGAAGGTCGCGGGTTCGAGCCTCGTTTCCCGCTCTTTTTTTTGCCGATGTAGCTCAGGGGTAGAGCGTTTCCTTGGTAAGGAAGAGGTCATGGGTTCAATTCCCATCGTTGGCTCTGTACATAGAAAAAATCATCTTTATTTAAAAATTAAATATAATAACAAATTTTAGAATACTAAAACCATGGCTAAAGAAAAATTTGATAGGTCAAAACCACATGTTAATATTGGTACAATAGGTCATGTTGATCATGGAAAAACAACATTAACATCTGCAATTACTATAGTTCTTCACGGAAAAGGATTGTGTGATATAAAAGATTTTGATTCAATAGATAATGCACCTGAAGAAAAAGAAAGAGGTATAACAATTAATACAGCTCATGTTGAGTACGAAACAGAAGCACGCCATTACGCTCATGTTGATTGTCCAGGTCATGCTGATTATGTAAAAAACATGGTAACTGGTGCAGCCCAAATGGATGGAGCAATACTTGTAGTTGCAGGTACTGATGGACCTATGCCACAAACTCGTGAACACATCCTATTAGCTCGTCAGGTAAATGTACCCAAAATAGTAGTATTTGTAAAC
This sequence comes from Bacteroidales bacterium, assembly GCA_029938185.1. GTDB lineage: Bacteria > Bacteroidota > Bacteroidia > Bacteroidales > JAOZVK01 > JAOZVK01. Next base: position 12,322 of record JAOZVK010000014.1, read on the forward strand.
AAAGTAGATATGGTTGATGACGATGAGTTGTTAGAACTTGTCGAAATGGAAGTTAGAGAACTTTTGGACTTTTATGAATTCGATGGTGATAATACTCCAGTTATTCATGGTTCTGCACTCGGAGCTTTAAATGGTGAAGAAGAGTGGAAAGATAAGGTTATGGAATTAATGACAGCCGTTGATGAGTGGATTCCAATCCCTCCTCGTGATATTGAAAAAGACTTTTTGATGCCAGTTGAAGATGTGTTTTCAATTACAGGTAGAGGAACCGTTGCAACTGGTAGAATTGAAACAGGAATTATTAATACTGCAGACCAAGTTCAAATAATTGGTTTAGGTGCTGAGGGTATGAAGTCTGTTGTTACAGGAGTTGAAATGTTTAGGAAAATTCTAGACGAAGGTCGGGCTGGTGACAATGTAGGTCTTTTATTAAGAGGTGTTGATAAAGAAAAAATTAAAAGAGGAATGATTATTGGCAAACCTGGTTCAATTACTCCACATACAAAATTTAAAGCTGAAGTTTATATTCTAAAGAAAGAAGAAGGTGGTCGTCATACTCCATTTCACACACGTTACCGTCCTCAGTTCTACCTAAGAACGCTAGATGTAACAGGTGAGATTTTATTACCTGAAGGTACTGAAATGATTATGCCTGGTGATAATGTAACAATAACAGTTCATTTAATAACCCCAGTTGCAATGTCTGTTGGTTTAAGGTTTGCAATCAGAGAAGGTGGAAGAACAGTAGGTGCTGGACAGGTAACTGAAATTATTGAATAATAAACACCTCCTTACGAATTTTTAAAAACATAAAACGCCCAAACAATATTATATATATTGGATAAGGGTGTTTATGTTGTTATATCATTTGTTATACAAATATGATTATATTTGTATTTCGTTTTTAGTACATCACATAAACGGGTGTAGCTCAGCTGGTAGAGCAGTGGTCTCCAAAACCAAAGGTCGTGAGTTCGATTCTTACCACCCGTGCTAAATTTAATTATATATTTTATTATGAAAGTAAAATTGTATATTGAAGAAGCATACAACGAATTAGTTAACAAAGTTACATGGCCTTCATGGGCAGAGCTTCAGAATAGTGCCATTGTTGTTATGATAGCTTCTTTAATTATAGCGATGGTTGTGTTTTTAATGGATGAGACATTTAAAAATATAATGGAGCAAATCTATGGAATGTTCTATTAGTATTTTGTTGTTTTAATAGAATATGAATTATAAGTAAAAAAATGAGAATATTTACTTAAATTGTGACACTACATCATTATAAGAGTGTGGCAGAAACATTGAAAAGCACTTAATGCTTAATAAACTATTGCAAAACTTTTCATAATATTAAATAGATTTGACCTTAATTGAGAAAAAATGTCTGAGATTGAAAAAAAGTGGTATGTTGTAAGAGCAATTGGCGGTAAAGAAAGAAAAGCAAAGGAATATATTGAAAATGAGATTACCAGACTTAAATTAGAAGACTATATTTCTCAAGTTCTTATACCTACAGAAAAAGTATACCAAATAAGAAATGGAAAAAAAATAAGTAAAGAAAAAAATTTTTTCCCTGGATATATTCTGATTGAAGCTGCCTTAGTTGGCGAAATTCCTCATATTTTAAAAAACATCACTCATGTACTCGGTTTTTTAGGAGCTGAAAAAAGAGGAGACCCTTTACCCTTAAGACCAAGCGAAGTAAATAGAATTTTAGGGAAAGTTGATGAATTATCATCAGATAATCAAGAAGCAAATGCACCGTACTTTGTTGGTGAAAATGTAAGAGTAACTGATGGTCCTTTTAATAACTTTACTGGTATAATAGAAGAGGTTAATAAAGAAAAGAAGAAGTTGAAAGTAATGGTGAAAATATTTGGTAGAAAAACACCATTAGAGTTAAGCTTTATGCAAGTTGAAAAAGAGTAGTATATAGTTATGAAAAGATAATGCTTCCAGATTAATTATATAATATTCACATTCATAATGTATAAGCGATATTTAATAGGTCGAAGACCTTAGTTATAAAAAAAATTAAAATGGCTAAAGAAGTAGGAGGAATAATTAAATTACAGATTAAAGGTGGAGCAGCCAATCCGTCACCTCCAGTGGGACCGGCTTTGGGTTCTAAAGGGGTGAATATTATGGAGTTTTGTAAGCAATTTAACTCAAGAACTCAAGATAGAGCGGGCAAAGTTATTCCAGTTGTAATTACAGTGTATTCAGATAAATCGTTTGATTTTATAACAAAATCTCCACCTGTAGCAGTACAGTTGAAAGAAGCTGCAAAAATAAGTAAAGGTTCATCTGAACCTAACAGAGATAAAGTTGCTTCAGTAACTTGGGAACAGGTAGCAGAAATTGCTAAGGATAAAATGAATGATTTAAATGCCTTTAAAATTACTTCAGCTGCAGAAATGGTTGCAGGAACAGCAAGGAGTATGGGAATTACAGTAACTGGAGAAAAAAACATAATTGATTAAAAAATCTAAAAATGGCTATAATCTCTAAAAACAAAAAGGAATCTTTAAAGAAGATAGAGAAAGGAAAGCAATATAAACTAGATGAAGCTACTACTTTAGTGAAAGAAATTTCTTTTACAAAGTTTGATTCCTCAGTTGATATTGATGTTAGATTAGGTGTTGATCCGAGAAAAGCTAATCAAATGGTACGTGGGATAGTAACTTTACCACATGGTACAGGAAAAGAAAAAAAAGTATTAGTTTTGTGTACTCCTGAAAAAGAGAACGAAGCAAAAGAATCTGGTGCCGATTATGTTGGATTAGATGAATATATCGAAAAGATTAAAGGTGGTTGGACTGATGTTGATGTAGTTATTACAATGCCTCAGGTTATGGCGAAAGTAGGAAAATTAGGACGTATCTTAGGTCCTAGAGGCTTAATGCCAAATCCTAAAAGCGGAACTGTAACAATGGATGTTGGAAAAGCAGTACAAGAAATTAAGAAAGGAAAAATCGACTTTAAAGTAGATAAATATGGAATAGTTCACACATCAATTGGCAAAGTTTCTTTTTCAAAAGAAAAGTTGGCTGATAATGCAAGAGAATTTATTAGAACTATTATAAAATTAAAACCGGCTTCAGCTAAAGGTACATATATGAAAAGTGTGTGTATGTCAAGTACAATGAGTTCCGGTATTCATATTGATGTAAAATCAGTAGAAGATTAATATTAAAATATCAGTGAGTAATATATTATGAGAAGAGAAGATAAATTAAAAATAATAGACAATTTAACTGAGGATATAAATAAATCAGCTCATTTCTATATAACTGATATTTCTGAATTGAATGCAGGTGATACAAGTGATTTACGTAGAACGTGTTTTAAGAAAGACATTAAGTTAATTGTTGTAAAAAATACTTTACTTAAAAAAGCACTTGAGAGTTCGGATAAGAATGTGGATGAAGTATATGATATTCTGAAAAATTCGACCTCAATTATGTTTTCTGAAACAGGTAATTTACCAGCAAAATTAATAAAGGAATTCAGAGCAGAACATGAAAGACCTGTTTTAAAAGCAGCATATGTTGAAGAATCAGTATATATTGGAGATGAGCAACTTGATACATTGGTAAATATTAAGTCTAAAGATGAATTAGTAGCTGATATTATAGCTTTATTACAATCACCAATGAACATTGTGATATCATCATTAAAATCAGGGGCAAATATCTTACATGGAGTATTAGAAACTCTATCAAATAAAGAATCTTAATTTAATAATTTATAAAAGAGTAAGAAAATGGCAGATTTAAAAGCGTTTGCAGAACAGTTAGTTAATTTAACTGTAAAAGAAGTTAACGAGTTAGCAGAAATTTTAAAAAATGATTATGGTATTGAACCAGCTGCTGCTGCAGTTGCAGTTGCAGGACCAGGCGCAGATGAGGTAAAAGAAGAAGAAAAAACTGAATTTGATGTAGTTTTAAATCATCCTGGAGGTCAAAAATTAAAAATTGTTAAATTAGTAAAAGAATTAACAGGATTAGGACTAAAAGAAGCTAAAGCTGTAGTTGATGCTGCTCCCAATGCAATAAAAGAAGGAGTATCTAAAGAAGAAGCTGAATCTTTGAAAACTCAATTAGAAGAGGCAGGGGCTGACGTTGAGCTTAAATAATTATATACCTAACAATTAAGGTTATTACAGGTTTAGAATTCATAATTGAGTTCTAAGCCTTTTTCTTGTTATTTCTAAGTTCTTTCAATTTATAAAACAATTATGTCCTTGAATAATAATAGAATTTCATTTGCATCAGCAAAAAACCAGTTAAAGTATCCCGATTTTTTAGAAGTTCAATTGAAATCTTTTCAGGATTTCTTTCAGTTAGAAACGACACCTGAAAAAAGAAAACATGAAGGCTTGTATAAAGTTTTTAATGAAAATTATCCAATTTCAGATACTAGAAATAATTTCGTACTAGAGTTTATTGACTATTATATTGACCCTCCAAGATATAGTCTTGAAGAATGCTTAGAAAGAGGTTTGTCATATAGTGTCCCTTTAAAAGCTAAATTAAAACTTTATTGTACAGATCCCGATCACGAAGATTTTGATACTGTTGTGCAAGATGTATATCTTGGAACTGTTCCGTATATGACTCCAAGAGGAACATTTGTAATTAATGGGGCTGAGAGAGTTGTTGTGTCTCAACTTCATAGATCACCAGGTGTTTTCTTTGGACAAAGTCTTCACGCTAATGGAACAAAGTTGTATTCGGCTAGGATTATTCCTTTTAAGGGATCGTGGATTGAGTTTGCTACAGACATAAATAGTGTCATGTATGCATATATTGATAGAAAGAAAAAGTTACCAGTTACCACTTTGTTACGTGCAATAGGTTATGAGGCTGATAAAGATATTCTTGAAATATTTGATCTTGCAGATGAAGTTAAAGTTTCAAGAGCAAGTCTTAAAAAAGTTGAAGGTCGAAAACTTGCAGCACGTGTACTTAAATCATGGATTGAAGATTTCGTAGATGAAGATACGGGAGAAGTTGTATCTATTGAAAGAAATGAGATAATTGTAGATAGAGAAACTATCCTTGAAGCAAAACATATAGACGAAATTATAGACTCAGAGTCTAAAACAATATTACTACATAAAGAGAATCAGGCATTGTCTGATTTTGCTATTATTTATAATACATTACAAAAAGACCCATGTAACTCTGAAAAAGAGGCTGTTTTACATATTTATAGGCAATTAAGAAACTCAGAACCTCCTGATGAAGCAACTGCAAGAGATGTTATTGATAAATTATTTTTCTCAGATAAAAGATATGATTTAGGAGCTGTTGGAAGATATAGAATTAATAAAAAACTAAATATAAATACTCCTATTGAAGTTAAAGTTTTAACTAAAGAAGATATAATCGAAATTATTAAATATTTGATTGAATTAATAAATTCTAAAACTGATGTTGATGATATTGACCATTTAAGTAATAGAAGAGTTAGAACTGTTGGTGAGCAACTTTCTAATCAGTTTGGAGTTGGTTTAGCTAGAATGGCGAGGACTATCAGAGAAAGAATGAATGTTAGGGACAATGAAGTATTTACTCCTGTTGATTTAATTAATTCTAAAACATTATCATCAGTAATAAATTCTTTTTTTGGAACTAATCAATTATCTCAGTTTATGGATCAAACAAATCCATTAGCTGAAATGACTCATAAACGCCGGTTGTCGGCTTTAGGACCTGGCGGATTGTCTAGAGAAAGAGCTGGTTTTGAAGTGCGTGATGTACATTATACTCATTATGGTAGATTGTGTCCAATTGAAACTCCTGAAGGTCCTAATATTGGTTTAATTTCATCTTTATGTGTTTTTGCAAAAATAAATAATTTAGGTTTTATTGAAACACCTTACAGAAAGGTTGATACTGGAAAAGTTGATTTAACTGATGAGGGGGTAACTTATTTAAGTGCAGAGGAGGAAGAAGCTAAAATAATTGCTCAAGCAAATGCTGAGGTAGATGATGACGGTGTTTTCTTAAACTCAAAAATAAAGTCAAGGCATGATGGTGATTTTCCTTTGATTGAAAAGGAAAGAGTTGATATGATGGACGTTGCTCCTAACCAAATAGCTTCTATAGCTGCATCTTTAATACCTTTTTTAGAACATGATGATGCAAATAGAGCATTGATGGGATCAAATATGATGAGACAAGCTGTACCTTTGTTAATGCCCGAAGCTCCTATTGTAGGAACAGGTATAGAACAAACTGTTGCACAAGACTCAAGAGTATTAATAGTTGCCGAAGAGGAAGGAATTGTTGAATATGTTGATGCAAGAGAGATAGTTATAAGGTACTCTAGAACTGACGATGAAAAGTTTGTTAGTTTTGAGCCGGATATAAAAAAATATAATCTGCCAAAATTCAGAAAGACTAACCAAAATACTTGTCTTACACTAAAGCCTATTGTTTCTAAGGGCGATAAGGTAAGTAGCGGGCAAATTTTGACCGAAGGTTATGCTACCAAAGGTGGTGAACTTGCTTTAGGAAGAAACCTTAAAGTTGCTTTTATGCCTTGGAAGGGGTATAATTTTGAAGATGCAATAGTTATATCTGAAAAAGTAGTAAAAGAAGATGTATTTACATCAATTCATATTGATGAATATGTACTTGAAGTTAGAGATACTAAACGAGGAATCGAAGAATTAACATCTGATATACCAAATGTTAGTGAGGAAGCTACCAAAAATCTAGACGAAAATGGATTGATTAGAATAGGTGCTGATATTATACCAGGTGATATTTTAATTGGTAAAATTACACCTAAAGGGGAATCAGATCCTTCACCTGAAGAAAAACTTTTAAGAGCAATATTTGGTGATAAGGCAGGAGATGTAAAAGATGCTTCTCTAAAAGCACCACCTTCTTTATTTGGCGTTGTTATAAACAAAAAACTGTTTTCGCGCTCAATGAAAGATAGAAAAATGAAAAGTGCTGATAAACCGATTATTGCAAAAATAGAGAAAGAATTTCTTGCTATTAATGAACGTATTTATGCAAAATTGGTCGATAAATTATTTATACTAGTAAATGGTAAAGTATCTCAAGGTGTTAAAAATTATTATAATGATGAGTTAATACAAAAAGGAACAAAATTTACTCAAGCCATTTTAAATGAAATTGATTATATAAATATCAATGCCAATAGATGGACTACTGACAAAAAGAAAAATGAATTGATTAAAAAATTAATTCACAACTATATTATAAAATACAAAGAAAACGAGAGTGTTTTTAGAAGAAGAAAATATAATATCACAATTGGAGATGAATTACCTATCGGAATAATACAGTTAGCAAAGGTATATGTAGCCAAAAAAAGAAAAGTAAAAGTAGGTGATAAAATGGCTGGTAGACATGGCAACAAAGGTATCATTGCAAGGATTGTAAGAGAAGAAGATATGCCATTCTTAGAAGACGGAACTTCTGTTGATATTGTTTTAAATCCTTTAGGTGTACCTTCAAGAATGAATTTAGGTCAGATATATGAATCTGTACTTGGATGGGCTGGCTTACAATTAGGAAAAACTTATGCAACAGCAATTTTTGATGGAGCATCAATTGAACAAATAAACGATGAAACTGATTTAGCTGAAATACCTAGATATGGTAAAACTTATTTATATGATGGAGGTACTGGTGAGAAGTTTGACCAACCTGCAACAGTCGGTGTTATATATATGTTGAAATTAGGTCATATGGTAGATGATAAAATGCATGCACGTTCAATAGGTCCGTATTCACTTATTACTCAACAACCTCTTGGTGGTAAAGCTCAATTTGGTGGACAGCGTTTTGGTGAAATGGAAGTTTGGGCATTAGAAGCCTTTGGAGCATCACATATATTACAAGAAATTTTAACTGTAAAATCAGATGATGTTATTGGAAGGGCAAAAGCTTATGAATCTATTGTAAAAGGAGAACCAATGCCAACACCAGGTATACCTGAGTCTCTAAATGTATTGTTACATGAACTTAGAGGTTTAAGTTTAAGTATTAACTTAGTATAATTTTAATAAATATTGCCCGAAAAAATTTCATTCATAGGGTATTCATTTGTATAGAATAAATCAATATAAATAACAATATATGGCTTTTAGAAGGGATAACAAAATAAAGAATGATTTTACAAAAATCTCTATAAGTTTAGCTTCACCCGAAGAAATTCTTGAGAGATCAAATGGAGAAGTCTTAAAACCCGAAACAATAAATTATCGAACATATAAGCCGGAGAGAGATGGATTATTTTGTGAAAGGATATTTGGTCCGGTTAAAGATTATGAATGTCATTGCGGTAAATATAAAAGGATAAGATATAGGGGAATAGTTTGTGATAGATGTGGAGTAGAAGTTACTGAAAAAAAGGTTAGAAGAGAACGTATGGGGCATATTTCACTTGTTGTACCTGTTGCTCATATATGGTATTTTAGATCTTTGCCAAATAAAATTGGTTATTTACTTGGATTATCTACAAAAAAGATGGATTCAATTATTTACTACGAACGGTATGTCGTAATACAGGCTGGTGCAGCTTCTGAAAATGGAGTATTGTATTTGAATTTTTTGACAGAAGAAGAATATCTTGATATTTTAGATTTTATACCAAAAGAAAACAAACATCTCGAAGATAGTGATCCTAATAAGTTTATTGCAAAAATGGGAGCGGAAGCTCTTTATAGTTTACTAAGTAGACTTGATTTAGACGAATTGTCATACAATTTACGTCACAAAGCAAATAATGAAACTTCGCAACAAAGGAAAAACGAGGCTTTAAAAAGACTACAAGTAGTTAGTGCATTCAGAGCTTCAAAAGGAATAAACAAACCTGAATGGATGATTATTAAAGTAGTCCCAGTTATTCCTCCCGAATTAAGACCATTAGTTCCTTTGGACGGTGGAAGGTTTGCAACTTCTGATTTAAATGATTTATATAGAAGAGTAATAATAAGAAATAATAGATTAAAAAGACTTATTGAAATAAAAGCTCCTGAAGTTATATTAAGAAATGAGAAAAGAATGCTTCAGGAAGCAGTGGATTCCTTGTTTGATAATTCACGAAAATCTAATGCTGTTAAAACTGATTCCAATAGACCATTAAAGTCTTTGAGTGATAGTTTGAAAGGAAAACAAGGACGTTTTAGACAAAACTTACTTGGTAAACGTGTTGATTATTCTGCAAGATCTGTTATTGTAGTTGGACCAGAATTGAGACTTCATGAGTGCGGAATTCCAAAGGATATGGCATCAGAGCTATATAAACCATTTGTTATACGTAAATTAATAGAACGAGGTATAGTTAAGACTGTAAAGTCAGCTAAAAAAATTGTAGATAGAAAAGACCCTGTCGTTTGGGATATTTTAGAAAATATACTTAGAGGTCATCCTGTTCTATTGAATCGTGCCCCAACACTACACCGTTTAGGTATACAAGCATTTCAGCCTAAACTTATTGAGGGTAAGGCTATACAATTACATCCATTAGTTTGTACTGCATTTAATGCGGATTTTGATGGTGACCAAATGGCTGTTCATTTACCTTTGGGGAATGCAGCTATTTTAGAAGCACAAATGTTAATGTTAGCATCACACAATATATTAAATCCTGCCAATGGAGCTCCAATTACTGTTCCATCTCAGGATATGGTATTAGGTTTGTATTATATAACAAAATCAAGATACTCTTCTGAGAGACTAAAAGTTAAAGGAGAGGGACTAATTTTATATTCACCAGAAGAAGCTATTATTGCGTACAACGAAAAGAAAGTTGATTTACATGCCATAGTAAAAGCTAAAATTGATGATATAGTAGATGGAAAAAAAGTAAATAGATTAACAGAAACAACAGTTGGTAGAATTATTTTCAATCAAGTTGTTCCAAGTGGAGTAGGGTATATAAATGAGATATTAACTAAAAAAGCTTTAAGAGATATTATTGGTTATGTTCTTAAAAAATGTGGTACTGCTGCTACTGCTGATTTTCTTGATGAGATAAAATCACTAGGATATAATATGGCTTTTAAAGGTGGATTATCATTTAACCTTGATGACATCATTATACCAAAAGAAAAATCAATAATGGTACAAGAAGGCTATAATAGTGTTGAGGAGGTACTCAATAATTATAATATGGGTTTTATTACTAATAATGAGAGATATAATCAGATTATTGATATATGGACACATATTAACGCAAAACTAACTAATACTTTGATGAGTAGGTTAAGTTCTGATAACGATGGGTTTAATTCAGTTTATATGATGCTTGACTCAGGTGCAAGGGGATCAAAAGAGCAAATTCGCCAGTTATCAGGTATGAGGGGACTTATGGCAAAACCACAAAAATCAGGTGCTTCGGGTTCTGAGATTATTGAAAATCCAATTCTTTCGAATTTTAAAGAAGGACTTTCAGTACTAGAGTATTTTATATCAACTCACGGTGCAAGAAAAGGTTTGGCGGATACAGCATTAAAAACAGCCGATGCAGGATATTTAACGCGAAGATTGGTTGATGTTTCTCAAGATGTAGTTATTACTCAAGAAGATTGTGGAACTTTAAGAGGCTTGGTTGCTATACCCTTGAAAAAGAATGAAGAAGTAGTCGAAACATTATATGATAGAATATTAGGAAGAACAACTGTACATGATGTATATCATCCTCAAACAGGTGACTTAATAATAAACTCTGGAGAAGAACTAACCGAAGAGAAAGCAAGAATTATAGAAGATTCTCCGATTGAAAACATTGAAATACGTTCGGTATTGACATGTGAGTCTAAAAAAGGAGTTTGTGCAAAATGTTATGGTAGAAGTTTAGCAACAGGGCGTATGGTTCAAATGGGTGAAGCTGTTGGTGTTATAGCAGCCCAGTCTATTGGTGAACCTGGTACTCAGTTAACTTTAAGAACATTTCATGTTGGTGGTACTGCTTCCAATATTGCATCAGAATCAAGTGTAGTTTCAAAATATGATGGTTATGCTGAAATTGATGAGCTGAGAACTGTAACAAATATTGATAAAAATGGAAAAGAAGTTGATATTGTAATTAGTAGATTAGCTGAATTAAGAATTATTGATAAGAAAACAGATATAGTTTTAACAACAAATCCAATACCTTATGGAGCAAAATTACATATTAAGAGTGGGATTGATGTTAAAAAAGAAGATATAATTTGTGAATGGGATCCATATAATGCTGTAATTATTTCGGAATCAACTGGAACTGTTTCATTTATAAATTTAATAGAAGGTTCAACTTTCAAAGAAGAATCTGATGAACATACAGGATTTAAGGAAAAAGTAATAACAGAGACTCGAAATAAAACCAAAAATCCTGAAATTAATATTTTAAGCGATGAAGGTGAAATTTTAAAAATATATAACCTACCTGTTGGAGCACACATTGCAGTTGATGAAAATAGTAAGGTAAAATCAGGAGAGGTATTAGTTAAGATACCAAGGAATGTTGGAAAAGCTGGTGATATAACTGGTGGTTTGCCAAGAGTAACAGAATTGTTTGAAGCTCGTAATCCTTCTAATCCAGCTGTAGTTTCAGAAATTGATGGAGTTGTTTCGTTTGGTAAAATCAAACGTGGTAATAGAGAAATAATTGTTGTATCGAAATCGGGTGAAGAAAAAAAGTATTTAGTTTCTTTATCAAAACAAATTTTGGTTCAAGTAAATGATTACGTAAGAGCTGGAACTCCTTTATCTGACGGAGCTATAACACCTGCTGACATTTTAGCAATCAAAGGTCCAACTAAAGTACAAGAATATATAGTTAATGAAGTTCAGGAGGTTTATAGACTTCAGGGTGTGAAGATTAATGATAAACATTTTGAGGTTATTGTACGTCAGATGATGCGTAAAGTAGTTATTGCAGATTCAGGTGATACTGATTTTCTTGAAAAACAAATTGTTGATAAGTGGCTATTTATGGAAGTTAATGATGATATTTTTGGAAAAAAAGTTATTGTTGATGAAGGTGATTCGCAACAATACAAAGCTGGTCAGGTTATTTCTTCAAGAAAATTACGTGATGAAAATTCAGTTTTAAGAAGAAAAGATATAAGACTAATTGAAGCTCGTGATGCTGTACCTTCTACTTCAAGTCAGGTATTACAAGGAATTACACGTGCAGCTCTACAAACTAAGAGTTTTGTTTCTGCTGCATCGTTCCAAGAAACTACTAAGGTATTAAATGAAGCTGCTATTAGAGGAAAAATTGATACTTTAGATGGATTAAAGGAAAATGTTATTGTTGGTCATTTAATTCCAGCGGGTACTGGTTTGAGAGAATACAACGATATTGTTGTTGGTTCAATGGATGAGTATAAAAGTTTGGTAGAGTCTAAGAAAAAAGAAAAAGTATAATTATATATTAAAAATGGAAGAAAATAAAAATAATCACATAGATATTGATTTAGATGAAAGTGTAGCTGAGGGTATATATTCTAATTTGGCTGTTATTACTCATACTAATTCAGAATTTATTTTGGACTTTATAAGTATAATGCCCGGAATGCCAAAAGCAAGTGTGAAATCAAGAATTATTTTGACACCTGACCATGCAAAACGTTTGATGTATACGCTTAAAGAAAATATTTCAAAGTATGAGTCAGTAAATGGAGAAATAAAAAACACTGATAGGAACACAGACTCTTTAATACCAATGAACTTTGGTGGACCGACTGCACAAGCATAATTTTAGTATTGCTTTATAATAATTAGATAAAGGTAGTAAAATTATTTATATGTAAGAGGCAATGTAAAAAGATAGAAGAGCAAGTTTTTTTTGTAAGGAAACATAAATTTATTATCCTTACTTAATTGTATATACACTATAAAAAATTAAAAAAGTCGCTATTTATTATAACGGCTTTTTTTTATTAAGGTCTTTGACCTACTAAATGTGACTTACGCATTATATTAAATAGGTCGATATATTAAAATGATACTTTGTTTTTCATATTATACTGGTTATCAATCGTAAACAAAATTATTAATTATCAATTGTTAATTACTTAACATTATAGCAATTCCTTAATAAAATTAGGTTCATCAAGTTTATTTACGCACAAATTTATTTTTCCTTTTTAATCAACTGATAATCAGTAATAGCAAAACTATTTTGGCGTAAGCAGTATTAAAAGGCTCGAAGAGCCAAAAACTTTTGTATTGGTATTTAAATATAGCATTAAAATGAAAAATTATAAACGTTATCTTGTAACATCAGCTCTTCCCTATGCAAATGGACCTATACATATTGGTCATTTGGCCGGTGTGTACATTCCATCTGATATATATGTAAGATATTTAAGACTTAAAAAACGTGATGTAATTTGGGTATGCGGATCAGATGAGCATGGTGTACCAATTACTTTAAAAGCAAAAAAGGAAAATATTAGTCCACAGGAGGTAGTTGATAAATTTCACTATTTAAATAAAAAATCGTTTGAAGATTTTGGAATATCATTTGACATATATTCAAGAACAAGTAATAAAATACATTACGAAACTGCAAGCGAAATTTTTAAGACAATAAATAAAAAAAACGGATTCGAAATAAAAACTACCGAACAGTATTACGATGAAGAATTAAACCAATTTCTCGCTGATAGATATATTACAGGAACCTGCCCACATTGTGGAAACGAAAAAGCTTATGGTGACCAGTGCGAAAAGTGTGGTACATCGCTAAGTCCAACTGAATTAATAAATCCCGAATCAACCATAAGTGGATTCAAACCTGTTTTGAAATCAACAACACACTGGTATTTACCTTTAGATAAAAGCGAAGAGTTTTTAAGAGAATGGATTCTTGAAGAAAATAAAAATTGGAAAACCAATGTATATGGACAATGTAAATCGTGGTTGGATACTGGACTAAAACCAAGAGCTGTAAGCAGAGATTTGGATTGGGGTGTTCCTGTACCAGCCAAAAATGCTGATGGAAAAGTTTTGTATGTGTGGTTTGATGCTCCGATTGGTTATATCTCGGCAACAAAAGAACATACAAAAGATTGGGAAAAGTATTGGAAAAGCGAAGATACTAAATTAGTACATTTTATTGGTAAAGATAATATTGTATTTCATTGTATTATATTTCCAGCAATATTAAAAGCCGAAGGGTCTTATATTTTACCAGACAATGTACCTGCAAATGAGTTTCTAAATTTAGAAAATAATAAAATTTCAACATCCAGAAATTGGGCAGTATGGTTACATGAATATTTAAAAGATTTTGAAAACAAACAGGATTTGTTAAGATATGTTTTAACTGCATTTGCACCAGAAACAAAAGATAATGATTTTACATGGAAAGATTTTCAAACAAAAAATAATAATGAGTTAGTTGCTGTACTTGGTAATTTTGTTAATAGAGCTTTGGTTTTGACTAATAAATATTTCAAAGGAATTGTTCCTGAATCAACAAATTTGCTTGATGAAGACAAAGCTATTCTTGATGAAATAAATATCATAAAAAATAAAGTTGAAAGCAGTATAGAAAACTATAGATTTAGAGAGGCTTTAAATGAAACTATGGGGATAGCCCGTTTAGGAAATAAATATCTTGCCGAAACTGAACCTTGGAAGTTATTTAAAACAGATATTGAAAGAGTAAAGTCAATTTTATATATAAGTTTGCAAATTACAGCAAGTTTGTCGATAATGATTGAACCTTTTTTACCATTTACTGCAATTAAACTTCGAAAATTCTTACAAATCAATAAAATTGAATGGGATAATATTGGTGAAGAAGAATTAATACATACTGGACATAAAATTTCAAAACCTTCCTTATTATTTTCAAAGATTGAAGATAGCGATATTCAAATTCAGATAGATAAGCTTTTGAAAACAAAAAAGGATAATTTAAAAAAGGAACAAAGTCTTGTTGCTGTAAAAGATAATATCAATTTCGATGATTTTCAAAAAATTGATATAAGAATTGCTAAAATTATAAAAGCAGAAAAAGTAGCAAAAACAAAAAAATTATTAAAACTTATTGTTGATACTGGTATTAATCAACGTACAATTGTATCGGGAATAGCAGAGTTTTATAAATCTGAAGAAATTATAGGAAAACAAGTTTGCGTTTTGGTTAATCTCGAAGCTCGAAAAATTCGTGGAATAGAATCAGAAGGCATGATTTTAATGGCGAAAAATTCTGATAATACCTTATCGTTTATATCACCAGATAGTATTACTGATAATGGTAGTCAGATTAGTTAATGTATTCGACTTAATTTTAATGTGTAATGAAAACCGCAAATATTTGAATTAAATCCAATATTTGCGGTAGTGTATTAAGACATAAATTGCTTAAATTTATAAATGTAATAATTTGACAGGATTTGCATGATTAACAGGATTTTAAACATGTAAATCCTGTTAATCCTGTCTAAATAATA
>JAOZVK010000219.1 GCA_029938185.1 Bacteroidales bacterium
AATGATTTAATAGTTTAATTATCAAATAGTTTTAAGTTCGTAAAGTAGAATTAATAAATATATAAATTATGAATATAAAAAATATTAAATATTCTAATAAAGCTACAAATTGGAGTTTAGAGCCAATGAGTTTTAGCAACTTGACATTACTTGTTGGTGCGTCAGGAGTTGGAAAATCACAAATTATTCAAGGAATAAAAACTATTAAACATATCGCAAAAGGAAAATCTGTTAATGGTATTTCATGGAAAATAGAATTTGAATTGATTTTTTAGTGCCTTGTTTTTTTTCGCTACGCTCAAAACAAGGCACTAAAAAATCAAAACAGCACAAGACACATTTCCGTTGTGTGCAACTCGACATAGCCATAAACAACAGAAACGAAAACGATTTTGAGATAAAAAACTTTCAGTTTTTTATCTTTGCAAGAAAAAAATAAAAAATGCAAATATTTCAAAAATCAGTCATACAAAAATACTTGAAAAGCCTTGATAATGATAAATTAGAAAAGGCATATTTAAAATTCAATGAGATTTATAGTTCTTCAAAAATAGAAAAAATTAAAAAACTCAAAGAAGAGGAATATCAAGACGGCTTTTTGCGTGATTTATTCGTTGAAGTATTTGGATACACACTAAAACCTGATGAGAATTTCAATCTGGTAAGAGAATTTAAAAATCAGACAGACGGGAAAAAAGCAGATGGTGCAATTTTGAAAAATGAAAAAGCAATTGCCGTAATTGAACTGAAATCAACAAAAACAAGAGATTTAACGAGCATTACAGAACAAGCATTTAATTACAAAAATAATCAACCTGAATGTAAATATGTAATTACTTCAAATTTCCAAAAACTGCGTTTTTACATTGATTATTCAAACGAATACGAAGAGTTTGATTTGTTCAATTTGCTGAAATCGGATTTTGATTTACTATATTTGATTTTAAACAAAGACAGCATTTTTAATGATTTGCCTTTAAAACTCAAAGAAGAAACACGTTTTCACGAGCAGAAAATTTCAGACCAACTTTACAAAGATTATTCAGGTTTTAAGCAGAAAATATTTGGAAATCTTATTAAAAACAACATAGAAACAGATAAACTTTTACTTTTTCAAAAATCACAAAAATTATTAGACCGTTTGTTGTTCATCTTTTTTGCCGAAGATTGCGGACTTTTACCTGCAAATTCTATCTCTCGAATAATTGACAGATACGAACTTCTGAAAGAGGAGGACGCATACAAACCTCTTTACGAAATTTTCAAACAATATTTCAGTTATATGAATATTGGCAGAAAAGGCAAAGTTTCAGCTGATGATATTCCTGCATACAACGGCGGATTATTTGCACCCGATGAATTTTTAGATAATCTAAAAATTGATGATAAAATTCTAAAAAATGATAGTTTAAAACTTTCGGCTTACGATTTCAACACGGAAGTGGACGTAAATATTTTGGGACATATTTTTGAGCATTCTTTAAACGAAATTGAAGAAGTTGCTAAAAATTTAACAGCAAACTCTGAGAACAAATCAACAGCAAGTAAACGAAAAAAAGACGGTGTTTTTTATACACCAAAATACATAACCGAATATATTGTAAATAACACAATCGGCACACTTTGCACAAAAAAACGCAAAGAAATGCAGATTTATGAAATTGAATTTGACGGAACATTCCGAACGAAGACAGGAAATTTAACAAAATCAGGAAAAATACTTTACGATAAATTAAACGATTATAAAAAGTGGTTACTTTCTTTAAAAATTATAGACCCAGCTTGTGGTAGCGGTGCTTTTTTAAATCAAGCATTAAACTTTCTAATTCAGGAACATAAAGCAATTGATGATTTTATTGCAGAGCTTACAAATTCAGGAATAAGACTTTTTGATACAGATAAAACAATTCTTGAAAATAATCTTTACGGTGTGGACATAAACGAAGAAAGTGTTGAAATTGCAAAACTTTCACTTTGGTTACACACTGCACAAAAAGGACGGAAATTATCAAATTTGAACAATAATATTAAATGTGGAAACTCTCTAATTGATGATAATACGCTGAATTACAATAAAGTATTTAATTGGCGAAAAGAATTTGCAGACATTATGCAAAATGGTGGTTTTGATGCAGTTATAGGAAATCCACCATACATTAAAGAGGCGACAAATAAACAAGCATTTGATAAATTACATAATCATTATTGCTATCAAGGAAAAATGGACTTATGGTATTTTTTCGGTTGTTTGGCATTAGAAATTATCAAAAAAGAAGACGGTTTAATTGGATATATTGCACCAAACAACTGGATAACAAATTATGGTGCATCAAAATTCAGAAATCAAATTTTACAAAAAGGACAACTAACTGAATTTATTGATTTTGGTAATTTTAAAGTTTTTGACAGTGCAGGTATTCAAACAATGATTTACATTATGAAACGTGCCGAAGATAACGACAGTTACGAATTTGATTATTCTAAGGTTCTTGATAGTAAAATAAATCATGAAATTAATCAGTTATTCCTTGAAAATGCAAAAGACCAACGTTTTACATATTTCAAAACAACAATTGAAAAGGGAGTATATTTAAACAAAACGATAAATTTTGTAAATGCTGAGGTCGGAAAAATAGTTGATAAAATCAAGATAAAACAAAATTTCTATCTTGATAAAAAGGAAGTTGCATCAGGGATTGATATTTTGCAAGATTTTGTAAATAAAAAACATAAGGAAAATATAGAAGAAGAGATAAATATTGGCGACGGTATTTTTAATTTAAGTAACAATGAATTTAAAGAACTCAATTTAACAACAAAAGAAAAAGAGTTAATTAAGCCATTTTATACAACAAAAGAGTTAGGCAGATTTTACGGAAATTCTAATAATAAATACTGGGTAATCTATACAAAATCAAGTTTTAAGAAACTCAAAAACATAGAGCCATATCCAAATATTAAAACGCATTTAGACAGATTTAAAAGCGTGATGACATCTGTAAATAAGCCTTATGGATTACACAGGTCGAGAGACGAAAAATATTTTAACGGGGACAAAATATTTTCGTTAAGAAAATGCTCAAAACGCCCAACATTCACATATACAGAATTTGATACTTATGTAAATAGAACATTTTTAGTTGTAAAAACCGAAAGAATAAATCAGAAATATTTAACTGGTTTATTAAACTCAAAACTGATTGCTTTTTGGCTAAAATATAAAGGAAAAATGCAAGGCGATAATTATCAAATAGATAAAGAACCGTTATTAAATTTACCGATAATTGAGCCAAACACAGAAAAACAAACAGAAATAGCTAAATTTATAAGTAAAATAATAGAAAACAAACAAAAAATAATTGATTATAACAAACTTTTAAAGCAAGCAAAAGCAGATAACAATTTTGACAGAGAAATAGAATTAAGTAAAGAATTAGAAAAATTAGAAACAGAAAACGAAACAGCAGAAAATAAAATAGATGATAGCGTTTACAATCTTTATGAATTATCTGAAAACGATATTGCAGCAATTGAAAATGAAATAAATTAACAACAACTAATAAACTTAAAAATATGGCAGGCGAATTTTCTTTATTATCAGGCGAACATGGACATAAAATGGTTAAAGAAATCTTAAATTTAATTGGTTGGATACCGCCTGTTGAACATATAGACATTGCTTGTTCGCTTGAAAAAGAACATAAAAGAGAAAAAAGCAAAAATGATAGAAGACAACACGGTATTGACTTAATGTATCAATATCCAAGTCCGTTAATTTCTGAACATCACGATATTGCAATTATTTCATCAAAACATTCTCAAAAAAAATACACAAATATATTGCGTTCTGCACAAGATTTTCTTTTTGAATTAGGACAAGATTTGGAATGCTCAAAAATTAGTGATGATTTACAAGAGTATATTTCTAATTCAGAACGAGCAGAGCATTTTGTAGGTGTTTTGTTTTGGCTTGCATCAGAAGAAGGTGCTGAATACGATATTATACAAAAAATTTCAAGTGAGATTGAATTTAAAAACCTGAAATTTAACAGTATATATTTAATTGATAACAAAAGAGCAACATTTTTGGTTAGTGCAATAAAAACCGCCCAAGCATATAGAGAAAATGTAAAAATTAAATTTCTATATCCACACACAGGAAAAAATATGCACCCTGAAAATTTAGTAATTACAGATACATTTTTACCTGTCCAATATATAAATTCTTCAATTTTACCAATAATAAAATTAGTTGTCTGTTATTTTGCAATGATGAATTTAATAAAGAATATTTAAAACGACTTATTTGGTTGTCTCATAAACTTTGTGGTTTAACAAATGAAATAGTAATATTCTTTACAAATTATGATGAAACTTCGCATTCAAAACTTGTAAGTTCAGCTATTCAACTTTTTAGAGATAGTGATTTAGTAAATAAAATATCTGTTCGTAGATTTACAAAGCATAATTTTGTAAGTCTCAAAGAAACTCAAAATATTCGTCAAACAATACACACTGAAACAGATAAATATAAAACAGATAAATCGAAAAAGATATTTGATGATATTGATAAAATATTGCCATTTGGCGAAATGATATTACCACGGCTTAGTTCTTCATTATTAACAAAAGAAAGATTAAAACGATTTCTTAGCAATAAAGGTATTTACCTTAATAGTGAGGACAAGCAAGATACAGTTCCAATATTTGCCTCTTTATTATTAAGCCCACGTGAACTAAACGAATTAAAAGAGCTATACGTAGAAAAAGAAGATAGAAAAAAAGAAATTGAACGGACTGTAAATTGGTCAAATTCAGATAAAACATTATGACAAGCAATTAACGAATGTGATATAGATTTAAAAAACATAAGTGCAACAAAAAACAGCAAAATTGTCGAAAATCCCAAATTCCGTAGAGTAGATGAAGATGACAACTACATTGAAGTAAAATATCAAATAGAACGACAAAATACAACAAAAGATTTATTAACAGGTATAACCAGGCATGATGCAAAAGTTATTTTAACGTTAAAAGACAATAAACTAACTGCAAAAATGGAACATACCTCACATGAAACATATAAATCAAATTTAAAGTTATTTTCAAAAGTTGAAAAAGACTTTGTCGCAAATGATTATATCGAAAGTAAATTTGAAAAAATTGCTTTTGGTAATTTTGAGAGCAATAAAGATAGGCTGATATTTTTAACAAGCTTTTTAGATACAGAGCATTCTCATATATTAAAAGATGAAAAACTTGAAAACATTAAAATACGACCAGACGAAACCATTGAAAATTTACCCGAAGATTTAGCCTCAATGAAAGGAAAGGTTAGTAATTTAAACATAACAGGAACAGATTTAGATAAATTATACTACATTGAGAAAGAAGAGTATAAAAAATCAATTCTATGCGAAAAAGTAAAGATAAGATACAAATTTGACTTACATATAGGAAAAGGACATTGTATAGTAGATTATGGTTTTCACGGAGCTTTGAGTAAATCAACAAACTACGATGCAGAATTTCAAACATCAATTTGGATTACAGAAAGTAAAACAGTTGGCTTAAATTTCAGTTCCGCAATAAGATTAATAAATAAAGAAGTTACAAGAATGCGGAAAAATAAATACAATAAAATATTAGCCAGATACGAAAATCATATTGAAGAAAATAAATAAATGCACACAACATTGTGCTGGTTGTCATTTTTTTTATTTTTTTGTTTCGCCTACGGCTCACAAAAAAAATAAAAAAAACGCCACCAGCACATATCCGATATGCTCAACTAAAAAAAACAGATGCAAGAACAACAACAAATAGAATTATTATGGAATAAAATTCACTCCAAACTTGAAGGATACATTTCTAAAAATGTAAAAAATAGAGACGATGTAAATGATATTATTCAAAATACTTTTATAAAAGTAAAAAATAATATTCATTCATTAAAAAATCCGACAAAAGCTGATAAATGGATTTTTCAAATCGCAAGGAACTCAATGAATGACTATTTTAGAAAAAATCAAAAGAAAAATGAAATTCAAAATAAATACGAAGAGCCATCTTGCGAACCGAACGTCTTTGAAGAAGAAGATATAAGCATAAAAATACAGACACAAGAAATATCAGAATACGCCGATTTTATACTAAAAGAACTACCTGAAAAATATAAACAAGCAGTATTAATGGCTGATATAGATGGCTTATCAATGCGAGAAGTAGCAGAAAATTTGAACTTATCAATATCGGGAGCAAAATCACGTGTGCAAAGGGGCAGAAAACTAATAAAAGAATTAATACTTAAATGTTGCGAAATTCAGTCAGATATTTACGGTAATATTGTTAATTATGAACCTTATAACTGTAATCCTAAAAAAAAATGCTAACTTTTTGCGTCCAAAATTATTTTTTTACGTCTATGATACGAAAACAAATAAATGTTTTCTTTTTATAAACGTAAATTTTAAAATTATGTCAAAAAAAATTAAGGAAACCGTAAAAGAAAAATACGCTCAAATAGTTGAGCAAATTCAAAATTTCGGTTGTGGTTGCGGAAGTAATTTCACTTTCCCTGACGGAAGTAAAGATTTTAGCAAAGATTATTCAAAACTGCAAGGATATGAAAAAAATGCAGACTATAACCTTGGCTGTGGTATTCCAACGGGTTTTATAGAAATTAAAGAAGGTGATACTGTTGTTGATTTAGGTTCGGGAGCAGGAAATGATGTTTTTGTAGCTCGCCGACTTGTTGGAGAAACAGGCAGGGTAATAGGAATTGATATGACCCAAGCCATGATTGACAAGGCAAATCTAAATAACAAAAAACTTGCATACAAAAATGTTGAGTTTAAACTGGGAGATATTGAAAATATACCTGTTGAAAATAATACAAGTGATTTTGTAATAAGTAATTGCGTAATGAACCTTGTCCCCGACAAAGAAAAAGCATTTTCAGAAGAAGAAAAAAAATACATACTCCCCGAAAATCTTGTAAAACAATTTCTTTCACAAGATGAATACGAATTGTATAGAAATAGTAACGCTGAAATTTTTAGCATAACAGTAAAGGGAGGTAAAGATGAATAAAAAATATTTATATTTAATCGCAATTCTAACAATTGCCATAACAGGATGCCGAACAGAAAGATTAATGTTTAAGGAAAGTCAAAGTAAATACGATTTTGAAACAACAGTAAACATGGTAAAAGACACTTTTGTTACAACAGGTTGGCTTGTTCCTTGGGAAACGGACATACAAGAGCGGTATATAAAAGAGGGTTATTCTGACATGACAAAAGCAACAATAATACCAATTTGCCGACCCGAAGGTGGCTATAATATTATACAACATGATAAATATAAACTTATTACACCACTTATGCCATTACAGATTTCTGTATATGAAAAAGAAGACGGCAAAGTCTATATTTCAAGAATGCGAGTAAAAATGATGTCAAATATGATGAGTAGGACATCTCGTAAAAATATGAAATACAGCGGAAAATTAGTAGAAAAAGTATTAAATGGCATAATTTTAAAATAAAATGAAAAGAAAAGGAATACACAAACCAACCATAGAAGACGCTATTGAAATAGGTGGAATTGAAACTTTGCACCCTGGCGGATTTGCACTTACAAAACGAACAGCCGAATTATGTAAGTTAAAAGAAGGCTTAAAAGTTCTTGATGTATCAAGTGGACGTGGAACACAAGCTGTATATTATGCTCAAACTTATGGAGTTGAAGTAACGGGAGTTGATATTTCGGAAGAAATGGTTAATTTTGTAAACCAACGAGCAAAAGAAAATAATTTAACCGATAAAGTTAAATTTATCTTGGGCGACTCGCAAAAATTGCCTTTTCCTGATAATAGTTTTGATGTTGTTATTAATGAATGTGCAGTAGGAATACCCGATAATTCACAAGCCGTTTTAAACGAAATGCAAAGAGTTGTAAAAAAGGGGGGAGCAGTAGCAATGCACGAATCAACATGGATAAAACCGATAAGCTCAAAGAAAAAAAATGAAATATCTGAAAGATACGGAACAACACCATTAGAGTTTAAAGAATGGATAAAAATGTTAGAAAATGCGGGTATATCAGAAATAATATCAGAGTTAGAACAATGGTCAAAACCGGAAATGTTCTGGGATATTCGCAAGGACAGAAAGGTAACAAGTTACAAAAGAGTAATGACAATACCCGAAAAAACAAGAACTGTTTTCAGAATAATGAAACAATACGGAATAAAGGGGATTTTTAAAGTTTTTGAAAATGAGAAAATATTTTTCAAAACTATATTTAACGGAGAACTTGGATATTGTCTATTTAAAGGAGTAAAAAGATGAGCATATCATTGTGCTGGTTGTCAGTGGTTTTGTGGTGTTTCTTTTCGTGCTTCGCACTCAAAAAAACACTACAAAACCACCGCCAGCAGCACATACTCGTGTATGCCAAGAGAAAACGCAGTTTTCTGTGAACTTAAACAGCAACCATAACATCGTAGGGGAAGCACGAGCGAAAAGTGTGTTCTCAAAATAACGATATGGACAACATTTAAGCAAAGAGATAATGGAACGTTTTCGTAAACTGAAAACTTTGGAATTTGTTGAAAGACAATGAAATTAGTTACCGAAATCTAATCGGTGAAAGTCCGATATGTCCAAAGCCCGTCAGCAGGACATTAGCAAACTGCGGGTGCAAAATCGTGAGATAATGTATCAAGTTCGTAGTGAGCAAGTAAGTAGGCTGTATTATTGAAGCTCGAAAAGTGTATGATTTTGGTTAAGCAGACAGGTTTAACAAAGTCCAGACAAAAGAAGAAAACCGTTAATAAAATCTTTTTGTGCAAAGAACACAATATATATATAGCAAAACTTTGCGAAACTTTGCGTCAAACTTTGTGTAACTTTGCGGTAAAAAAGCGACTAACTTAAAACTGGTAGCCCAAAAACAGCAAGATTAAATCCCGAATTTATAGAAAA
>JAOZVK010000015.1:0-14852 GCA_029938185.1 Bacteroidales bacterium
CCAGTAATATTTGCAACACCAACAAGTATAACACTTTTTAGACTATGTGTTTCTCTCGAATGATATAAATTTCTTATAGAGTGTAGAAATTCGTTAAAATATTTATTATTAATTCCTTCCACTTCGTCTATTATAAGAACAATTTTTTTATCTTTAATTTGTTCAATTAAGTTAAAAATTTGTGAAATTTCATTTTCGTTTGTAAAATCTACTCCCAAAAATTCTTTTAATTTCCATGTCAGACGATATATAAAACTTTCTAATGATGCTGTTTTGAAATTTTCAAAATTTATATGAGCAACTTTGTAAGCGTCTTTTTCTAATTCATTTGCAAGTAATCTAAAATAAGTACTTTTTCCTGTTTGCCGTGGTGCCCAAATTGTAAAATATCTTTTTCTTTTTACAAGTTCAATGCCTTCTTCAATTAGTTTTGTGCGTTTAATTGTATAATGCTCGACTGGTATGTTTGGACCCGATGTGTTAAAATATCTCATGGTTCTTAATTTATAAAAATTTTAGTATTACTTTTAATTGTATTAATATCAGAGTTGTATACAAAATCAAATATTAAAACTAATTTTTTATATTTACAACAACAAAAACCATTTTAAAGGAATTATTGCAATATTTTTTTCATATTTTATATCATTTGCTTCTGCATTTATTATTATTCCGTATCTGTATTTTATATTGCTTTCGGTAATTTGTTTTATTGACTTTTTGTTAGTGCCAACTTCAATTAATATCGGGTCGGGCAATGTTTCAATTACAAAATCCGGATTTTTTCCTTTCTTTTGACTTGAAAATGACAACATTGCATTATCGTAAAATCGTCGTAAATACATTACTGTAATATCTTCATATAATTTAGAATAAAGTTGTTTGTCTTCTTCAAACATTTTGGAATGCAATGCCAAACGTACCGAAGGGGACATAAAAAATGCTTTTTTATTTTTATTAATTTTAGTATCATATCCGCCAAAAGGAAGTAAGATATTCAATAATTCGGCATCTTCGAGAATATCAAGGTTTTCGTTTATTTCATTTGCCGAAATTCCAAGAGCCTGACTTAACGATTGTAAATTTATTTCGTCAGAACCTGCTAATCTCATAAGTAGCTTTTCTGAATTTTTATATTTATGATTGCTTCGAATAATTTTTGGTATATCTTCTGTAATTACTCGTTCTACCAGTTTTTTTGTTTCACTGATAACCACTTTTCTATTATCAATTTTGGTAAAACGTGTTATGTTATGAATTGTTATGTATTTTAAAATAAGCTCATCTGGCTTTTCAATAGAATCATAAAACTTTGTTATTTCAGGAATTATTTTTGACATTCTTTCTTTAAAATAGCTAATGTTTTTAGAGAAAAACAATGCTCTTTTTAATTTATCTTTTATTTCAATCTCATTACCAAGCTGTTTGTTTTTTGATATTGTAATATACTCGGTAAGTTGCAATGGAAATGTATGTAAAATGTGCATTCTTGTTGCAAGGTCGGCAGTGGTTTGTAATATAAGTGCTGAACTGCCAGTGCAAATAATAAAAGCATCAATACTATCATAGAGAATTTTTAAATCCTTATTCCAGTATTCAGAAGCATGAACTTCATCAAAAAGTAAGACAGTATCTGTTTCAAATTCCGTCATTTTTCTCATTGCTTTTATTAGTTTGTGAATGTCTAAATCTTCACGAACTAAATCTTCAACATTAAAAAAATAAATCTCTCTGTTTAACTTATTTTCATAAATATATTTTGCCGTTTGCCATAGAAGCGTAGTCTTTCCGGTTCCACGCAAACCAGATAATCCAAGCATACGTGGATGCACCCAGTCGGTAAAATAACCTTTCGAAATTTCTTTTAGAAGTTTTAAATCTGCTCGTGGTTGAAAATGTTCTTTTTTAAGTAAGCGTTTTAAATTCTTTTCAATATCAGAAAGTGTTACTTTGGAATTTTTTATTATTTCTTCTATTTTATTCATTTTGTTTTTTTTATTTCTTTTTGTATTTTTTGCTATGGAATCGTTAAAAAATAACTTTTCGATTTGCTTTTTGTAAGATACTTATAAGTAGGTCATTGTATAAAATCGACACTTTGTAAAGTTGTAACTTATTGTAATTCTGGCGTAAGCAAAATTGTTAATTGTCCATTATTCATTGTTAATTACTTATTTAGGTGTAAAACAATTCGTAATTTATAATTCGTAATTTCCTAATCTGATAATTCACAGTAATCACAATTTTTTATTAAAACATGAATACTATCAAGCCATAACGCTATAACCTGTTATGGCTAAAAAGATTTTTACAAGCAAAAAATTTCATATTTAAAAAAAGCGTACCTACTTTGTGGATATACTCTAAACGGTTATAGTTTTAACATTAACAAACTGGTATCAATTATTAATCAAAGAATTGAATAATTGTACCATTTAAAGTATACACACAAAATCATATATCAGGCATAAGCCACATTTAATAGGTCGAAAACCATAATTTACAGACCTGGTATATTACCAAATAAGCCTTGAGTAAATCCACTCATTTCTTTTTCATAGGCTTTTTCTGCTTTTTCTAAAGCTCTATTTACTGCTGTTAATACTAAATCTTCAACAGCTTCTTTGTCATTTTGTTCAAAAAGTTCATTGCTTATTTTTATATTGATAATTTTTTTATTAGCATTTGCTTCTACTGTTACTAATCCATTTTCAGCATCAGCTTTAATAATAATATTATCTAACTTTTTTTGAGCATTTTGCATTCCGTTTTGGGCTTTCTGTAAGCTTCCCATCAAATCTTCAATCATAATTATAATTTTTTAATAATATATACAAATGTAATATATAATATTAAACAAGAAAATATAAATTTCATAAATTATTATTTTTATATAAAAAATTGTTATACTTTCAATTATTCAATGATACAATGGTACAATAATTTGATTAGGAATTGTTAAAAAACAACTTTCCGATTTGTTTTTTGTAAAATACTGTATAAGTAATTAACAATTAACAACGAATAGTTTTGTTTACACCTATTAATCAGTGCAATACAAAAAACGAAAAATCTTTTTTATATATCTACCTATTTATTAGGTGAAAACCAATTCGTAATTCGTAATTTATAATTCGTCATTTCCTTAATAATTTATTACATTTGTATTTTTAATTAAAGAAAATAATACTTGAAACATGATAAAAATATTAGGCAATTCAAACTCAATATTTAATCAATTTATTTCTGAAATTCGTGATAAAAATATTCAAAAAGATAGTTTGAGATTTAGAAGAAATATTGAAAGAATAGGTGAAATATTTGCATATGAAATAAGCAAAACGCTGGATTATGATAAAACCAGAATAAAAACACCTCTTGGTGAAACAGATATTGAGCTTATTAATAATCAAATTGTTGTATCAAGTATTATGCGTGCTGGTTTACCCTTACATCAAGGCTTATTGAACTATTATGATGGTGCTGAAAATGCTTTTATTTCGGCTTATCGAAAATACCATAAAGATGGTAGTTTTGATATTCTTTTCGAATATTTATCTTCGCCAGCAATAGACAATAAAGTGTTGATACTTGCTGACCCCATGCTTGCAACAGGCTCGTCAATGCTAATAGCATATAAAGGAATACATGAAAAAGGAAAACCCAAACACACTCATATCGTTACAATTATTGCAAGCCGAGAGGGTGTTGATTATCTTGAAAAAAATTTATCAAATAGCAATACTACTATTTGGGTAGGTGCAATTGACGATGAACTTACTGCCAAAGCCTATATTGTTCCCGGACTTGGCGATGCAGGTGATTTAGCATATGGAAGTAAAGAGTAAGGGCTTCCGACCTTTTTAATGTTGCTTACACAGTCTCATATATATCTTATTAGAATATTAATAGAATGCGTAAGCCACATTAAATTAAAATGAACCTTTGCGTCAAACTTTGTGCAATATTACGGTTAAAAATCGTCTAACTTAAAACGGATAGCCCTCTTGTGTAAAGTCTGTTCACATAATTTAATTCGGTAAAATAATGAAGCATTTATTTTTCATATATATATATATATCAATATTAATATATCCAATATTTGGTCAAGAAAGTAATATTATATCAAATAATCTTGAAAAACTAAGTACAATAAAACTTAGTAATGGTTTTAAAATAATATTAATTCAACCCAAAGATACGAATCTTGTATTTTTCTATTATCACCAAAACCTACCCGAAGTATATGAAGGAAGTAAAGTAGCATACGGAAAACTTACTTCTTTATTATTTAGCTCAGGCTCCAAGAAATATAACAAAAAACAACTAAATGAAATATTTAATAAGCTGAATATTAAATTAAAAACTCATTATACTGGATTACAAGCATCAACAAACATAGATAATGCTGACACTCTATTGTTCTACTTATCGGATATAATAAAAAATCCTAAATTTTCGGAAGAAGAGTTAAAGTATTACAAAAAAAATGAAGTAGATAATCATTATGCTTCAAGAATGGTAGATACTGCATCAAGTATAATTTCAAAAAAAATACTTTTTGGAAAAGAGCATCCAATGAATAACAATATTAGTGTAAAAACAATAAATAATATAAAATTAAGTGATTGTAAGCAGTTTTATAAATTATATTCCTCTCCAGCTAATTCGTATTTGGTAATTGTTGGAAACTACAATGAGAAAGCAGTAAAAAGATTGGTTAATAGGTATTTTGGACAATGGAAAAAGAAAGCTAAAAATAAGCCAAAGTATAAAACCCCAAAAATAAAAGAAACTTATGTTGCATTTATTGATACACTTGATTTAGATTACTCGCACATACATATAAACTACCCTTTGAGTTTAATAATTAATAATGATGATTGGTTAAGTTTTCAGGTAATGAACTTAGTTTTTGAAAACGAGTTGCGAAATACTTTAATAAATAATTATCAAATAGCAGAAAAAGTTAATTCAAAATATTATAATACAAAAAATACAGGATATTTGTCAATTCATATCAAAGCCTCAACCAACTATACAGATAGTATAATAAATGAAACTTTTGAGCAAATGAAACTTCTCGAAGTACAGTTATTATACAGAACTGTTGTAAACGAAGCCAAACGTAAATTTAAATTAAAAACCAAAACAAATTTTAACGATAATGCATCTTTAGCAGCAATGGCTCTGAATATTGTACGCTTTGATTTGGATAAAAATTTTTATTCGGATATTAGGATACGTATAGATAATGTTACTGATGATGAAATAAAATTGGCTGCAAAAAAATATTTGCTCCCCAAAAAATCATTTGTTCTTGTTATTGGTGACAATGAAAAAAATAAAGACGAACTAAACAATATAGCATCAAATACCAGTGTTGAATTTTATGATAAAAACCTCAAAGTATATAAAAAATTAGACAAAGGTTTTGGCTCGGAGTTTATTATTGACAAATATTTAGAATCGTTGGGTGGACAAAAAAGGATTAAAAAATTGAGCTTATTAAGTATCTATACACAAGGAGAATATATTCTTGAAAATAATAGTTATGGTGTTAAAATGAAAACCTACCATAAAGGGAACAAAAAATATTATATGCAACTTACAATGAAAACACCAACTGTTGAAAACTTACTTATACAAAAGCAAATATACAATGGTGAATTTGGTGTTGATAGTACTCAACGAGGACAAGTATATCTTAAAGGATTAGAATTGGAAGAACTAAAATATAAATCCTACCCATTTATTGAATTATATAGAATTAAATTGGGTTTTAAATCTAATTTTGTTAAAACTGAAAAAATTGATAGTACAGAAGTTTATAAAATTAAAATCACTAGCCCTATTGACAAAGAGTTCTTTGAATATTATGATTTAAAAACTGGTTTAAAACTAAGAACAATATATATTCACGAAGAGGTATATCCTATAACTAAAACAATAATTGATTATTCAAATTATGAAAAAATTAAAGGTAAAAAAGTATTATATCCTCATAAAATATTAATAAAAAAAGAAAAAATAGTAATAAAATTTCTTGTTATTGATATTGAAACAAAACCAAAAATTGAGAAGGATATTTTTAAGATAGAAAAACCTAAAGTAGTAAAAGATAAATAAACTGTTTTGCAATATAAGGTCTTCGACCTAAGTAATTAACAATGAACAATGGATAATTAACAATTTTGCTTACGCTTGATAAACAGCATAATAAAAAAAACAAAAGTGTTGTTTTTATATATCGACCTACTTATTTAATGTTGTTTACACATTTTTTTAATACTCTAACAATATGTAATTTAACAAAATGTAAATGTCGAAAAACTTTTGTTAGACTACTTACCTATTCAATAAATAACACAAAAAAAGTTGGAGAAAAATTCTCCAACTCATTTTATTTTATCAAGATAATTTACATAAATAATATTAAAAGCTACTTGTTGATAAGTAACTTTTTCACTTATTTAAGATTATTAATTACCTAATTTATCAGTCATTTCTTTAGCTTTTTTATATTGTTTAAGATTTCTGTATATACCTATTAGAGTACGAATAGCACTTACATCTTTCGGATTAATTTCGTGAGCTTTTTCCATATAAGGTAAAGCATTGTTTAGTTCAATTTTAAATGATTTTTGTGCTTCTTCATATTTTTTTGTTTGGTTTAAAGGTATCTTTTGCATATCTTTTTGAACACTTGCAGCTTTATTATTATATATAACACCTAAATTATAGTAAGCATCAAAATAATCAGATTTTTTTTCAATTGCTTCTTTATATGAATCTATTGCTGAATTAATATATTTATCAAACTTTTCTTTACCAACTTTAGTCACTGTATCGTTTGCCATTTTATCATACAATGTTCCTTGTGCAAAGTAGAATGTAGCATTTTTGGGATCTTTCTCTATAGCTTTTCCTAAGTATTCAAGTGCTTTTTTTGATTCGCCTGATGATAAATAATAATTAATTAAATCAATTAATAAATCGGGAGAATCAGGATATAATTCAAATCCTTTTTCAACAGTAGCTATATACATTTTATTATCACCTTTTGATTTATATACATTTGCAAGAAAATGATATGATTTTGCTGGTTTATATTTCATTTTTATTGCTTTTTTGTATAAGTTGATAGATTTATCGTATTGTTTTGCTTTTTCGGCAATTACTGCTGAATAATATACAATATCTCCGGGTTTGTATGATGTATCACTTTTTGTTCGTGGATATTTATATAATTCTAATGAATTTTCGAATGCACTAACAGATTTATCAAACTCATTTTTTTTAAAATGGTCTAAACCTTTTTGAACAAACATGCTTCTTAGTACAGACAAATTTTGTTTTGTTTTAGTTCTATTTTTAAGTTTTCCTTTACCTGTTTTATTATCCATTTCAATTGCAGTTGCATATGCTTTGTATGATTTATCTATTGCATCTTTATCAATAAAAACAGTTTCTTCCCATTTTACTAATTTTCCATTTTCAAAAAATAGTTTTTTTCTCTCATAAATCCATTCTTCTTTATTTTCGTGAACTAAAGTTTTTACTGGTTTCCCTATCAATATTTCTGCTCCTGTTAATCCTTTTGTAGGCATACCAACATATAATTGTTTTGTATTAAATTGATAAATGTTTAGATACAATATGGCTCTGTCTTCCCATGTTGAAACTTTATTTTTTTTCTTTTCATTAGTTATTTTTTTATCACTTTTGATTTTAGCTTTTTTGAGCCCATCGAATGTTTGTTGCCCAAATAATATTGATGTACCAAGCATCATTAAAACGAACAATGAAATATTTTTCATAATTTTTTATATTTTTAATTATTATTAAAATTGTGTAAAGTTTTCTACCTATTCGGTGTCGCTTGCGCTTTATATATAATTAACTGCAATTTAGAAAATAAGCTTTATACAAAATAGCTAATAATATTTGTATAAATATTTAGGCTACCCAGCGTAAGGTTGGATACGGTTATTTATCAATAAGTTGCGACTGTCAGGTGTTTCACTTGACAGTAAGAGAACAAGCCTTCAGCGGCAGGTGAAAAACACCAGCCGAGCGCAGTAAACTATCCAACTTTATGTGGGTAGACTTTTATATTATTCACTTTTATCTTCTTCATTATTTTCTAAATCTACAATATCATTATTTTCGGTTTCTACTATTTCGTTGTTTTCAGTTTCTACAATATCATTCTCTTCTAATTTTTCAATTTCATTATTTTCGGTTTCTACTATTTCGTTATTTTCAGTTTCTACAATATCATTCTCTTCTAATTTTTCAATTTCATTATTTTCTTCTTCAAGTTCTTTTTCACTTCCTTCGACTTTTGCAACTGATGCTATTGAGTCTTTTTTGGTTAGATTAATAAGTTTAACTCCTTGAGTAGCTCTTCTTAATAAACTAATAGAGTTTACAGTCATACGAATTGTAATACCTGATTTATTGATAATCATTAGTTCATCAATATCAGTTACACTTTTCATTGCAATAAGCTTTCCTGTTTTTTCTGTTATGTTTAGAGTTTTAACACCTTTTCCTCCTCTATTTGTTACCCTGTAATCTTCAAGTTTTGAGCGTTTACCATATCCTCTTTCAGAAACCACCAATATATTTTCGTCTTTTTCAACACATATCATTCCGATAACTTCGTCGTCTTCTCCAATCCTTATACCTCTTACACCTGAGGCTGTTCTTCCCATTGGTCTTACATTTGTTTCATGAAATCTTATTGCTTTTCCCGATTTTGCTGCTAACAAAATATCATTATTTCCATTTGTTAGTTTAGCTTCAAGCAAAATATCATTCTCTTTTATATTTATTGCATTAATCCCTTTTTGTCTTCTCCTTGAAAAAGCTTCGAGTAAAGTTTTCTTTATTGTACCTCTTTGTGTTGAAAGGATAATATTATGTGAATTTATATAATCGCTGTCAGATAGTTTTTTAACATTAATATATGCCATAACTTTGTCGTCTGGCTCAATGTTAATTAAATTTTGGATTGCCCTTCCTTTTGATATTCTGCTACCTTCGGGTATCTCATAAACTTTCAGCCAATAACACTTACCTTTTTTAGTAAATAATAATATGGTATTGTGCATTGTTGCTACAAACAAATGCTCAAGAAAATCTTTATCTCTTGTTGTACTTCCCTTTGAACCTTTACCTCCTCTATTTTGTACTTTATATTCTGTAAGTGGTGTTCTTTTTATATATCCTAAATGTGAAATTGTAATAACAGCATCTTCATCTGCATAAAAATCTTCTGGATTAAACTCTTCTGACGAATATACTATTTCGGTTCTTCTTTCGTCTCCAAATTTTTCTTTTATTTCAATGAGTTCATCTTTAATAATTTGCTTTCTTAAATCTGCACTTGAAATAATTTCTTTTAGGTGTGCAATTATTTTCATTAACTCATCGTAGTTTCTTTTAATCTTATCTCTTTCGAGTCCTGTTAGTCTTTGAAGACGCATTCTAAGTATCTCAACTGCTTGCACTTCGCTTAATTTATAATTTTCAGTAAGTCCTAATTTTGCTTCATCAGGTGTTTTTGAGTTTCTTATCAGTTTTATAATTTCATCAAGATAATCCAATGCTATTAAATACCCTTCGTATATATGTGCTTTTCTTTCTGCTTCTTCAAGTTCGTATTTTGTACGTCGAAGAACAACAACGTGTCTATGTTCAACAAAATTAAGTATTAAATCTTTAAGGTTTAATAATCTCGGTCGACCTTTTACTAAAGATATATTATTGACACTGAATGAGGTTTGTAGGGCAGTAAATTTAAAAAGTTTATTCAGAACAACATTTGCCATAGCATCTCTTTTAATATCAAATACTATACGCATACCTTTTCTGTCCGACTCATCATTGGCATTTGAAATGCCATCTATTTTTTTATCATTTACTAAATCAGCTGTTTTTTGTATTAATTCTGCCTTGTTTACCTGATATGGAATTTCAGTTACAATTATTTTTTCTCTACCATTACTTGTAACCTCGATATGATGCTTACATCTAACAACAATTCTTCCTCTTCCTGTTAGAAATGCATCTTTAACACCACTATATCCGTAAATTATTCCACCTGTTGGAAAATCGGGTGCTTTTACATATTGCATTAACTCTTCGATTTCAATATCATTATTTTCGATATATGCTATTGTACCATTAACTATTTCTCTTAAATTGTGAGGAGGCATATTTGTTGCCATTCCTACTGCAATACCAGATGCACCGTTTACCAACAAGTTTGGAACTCGAGTAGGCATTACGGTCGGTTCTTTTAATGTATCGTCAAAGTTAAATTGAAAATCAACAGTATTTTTATCTAAGTCTGATAGTATTTCTTCTGATACTTTTGTAAGTCTTGCTTCTGTATAACGCATTGCAGCAGGACTATCGCCGTCTACCGACCCAAAGTTTCCTTGACCATCGACAAGTGGATACCTCAACGACCAGCTTTGTGCCATTCTAACCATTGCCAAATATACCGAAGAATCTCCATGAGGATGATACTTACCTAATACTTCCCCTACAATTCTTGCAGATTTTTTATATGATCTGTTTGATAATAAGCCTATTTCGCGCATTCCAAACAATACTCTTCTTTGTACTGGTTTTAAGCCATCTCTTACATCAGGTAGAGCTCTCGACACAATCACAGACATTGAATAGTCAATGTATGAAGATTTCATTTCTTCTACAATACTTACTTGCCTAATTATTCCATTATCCTCCATATATATTCTCTTTTTTCCTCTTATTTTAAGCTTTTAAAATTTTTCGTAAATTTAAACTATATATGTTACTTTGAAAACTTTAATTTAGAAAAATTTAATGTTTTTTTATATTTTAGCTCTTTTTATTCAAATTATTGATTAGTTTTTATTAATTGTAGCAATAATATTGTAATTTTGCATTGTTCGAAGGATACCAGTTTTAAGTTAGCCGCTTTTTAACCGCAAAGTCACACAAAGTTTGACACAAAGTTTGACGCAAAGTTTCGCAAAGTTTTATTATTTGTTTTTACAAAAACAAAATCATTATTTGTATTTTGCGAATATGATAATTTTTGCAAAACAAAACAATTTGATTATCAGTATTATATGTATGCATTTTTGGTTCATTTTTTTATAAAAGAAAAAGGACAGCGAAGTTAATAAAAAAATTGATAAATTTCTATATTTTGTTTTTTATTTTTTAAATTTCTTCCACTTCAGGAGTTTTTTAAGATCTTCGACTTGTTTAATGTTGCTTATGCATTCTAATAACATGTAATATACTCTAAACGGTCATAATTTTAACATTAACAAACTGTTATCAATTTTTAATCAAAGTATTGTACCATTGTATCATTGAATAATTGTACCATTTAAAGTATAATTCCACGCAAAATACGCAAAAAACGAAAAGAAAGCTCAATATTTATAATCTTCGAACTATTCAGTACTCCTTATAAGCCTACACTTCAAGTAGTTGTTTGAATATATGAAAAATTAGTATTAAAAATTTAATATAAATTGTAAAATTATTTTTTTATTTTTAAATAATATACTTTATATTTGCATTTCTAAAATTATGGCGAGGTAGCTCAGCTGGTTAGAGCGCATGATTCATAATCATGAGGTCGCGAGTTCAAGTCTCGCTCTCGCTACATAAAACAAAAAGCAGTATTGATTTTTCAATACTGCTTTTTAAATAAGTAGGAGTCCTCTTAATGTGTTGTTAAAGGAAATACTGACATCATTTTGTTAATATCAGATTTTACACTTTCGATAATACTACCATTTTCGACATTCATGATTACTTTATCAATAAATTCAACAATCTTAATCATATCCTTGTCAGTTAAACCACGAGTGGAAACTGCCGAAGTTCCAACTCTAAATCCCGAAGTCTGAAAAGGTGAACGATGGTCAAAAGGAACCATATTTTTATTAACAGTAATATCAGCTCTTTCTAAAGCTTTTTCAACTACTTTACCTGTAATATTTGGAAACTTAGTTCTTAAATCAATAAGCATTGAGTGGTTATCGGTACCACCTGATATTACATTATATCCTTTGTCAATAAATGCCTTTGCCATAATATCAGCATTTATTTTAACTTGTTTTTGGTACTCTTTAAACTCTTCAGTTAAAGCTTCGTTAAATGCAACAGCCTTTGCAGCAATTACATGTTCGAGCGGTCCACCTTGTGTACCAGGAAAAACACCTGAATCTAATAGAGATGACATTTTTCTTATTTTACCTTTAAGAGTTTTCTTTCCAAACGGATTATCAAAATCTTTGCCCATCATTATTATACCACCTCTTGGCCCACGTAGAGTTTTATGTGTTGTAGAAGTTATAATATGTGCATATGGTATTGGGTTTTTTAATAAACCAGCAGCAATTAGACCGGCAGGGTGCGAAATATCAAACATTAATATAGCTCCAACCTTATCAGCAATTTCACGCATTCGTTTATAATCCCAATCGCGCGAGTATGCTGAAGCTCCGCCTACTATCATCTTAGGCTTTTCTTTTATTGCCAATTCTTCCATTTCGTCATAATCGACCTGTCCTGTGTCTTTTTTTACATTATATGATACAGCATTGTATAAAATTCCTGAGTAATTTACAAACGAACCATGTGTTAAATGACCACCATGTGATAAATTTAGCCCTAAAAAAGTATCTCCTGGTTTTAGGCAGGCAAGCATTACAGCCGAATTTGCCTGTGCTCCAGAATGTGGTTGCACATTTGCCCATTCAGCACCAAACAATTCTTTTAGTCGGTCAATTGCCAACTGTTCTGTTTTATCAACTATTTGACAGCCTCCATAGTATCTTTTGCCTGGATAACCTTCGGCATATTTATTAGTAAGCCAAGACCCTGTAGCTTTCATAACCTGTTCACTAACAAAATTTTCGGAAGCAATCAATTCAATACCTCTTAATTGACGTTGATGCTCTTGTTCTATTAAATCAAATATTAATTTATCATGTTTCATATCAATAGTTTTTAGGTCTTCGACCTATTTATAGTTGCTTACGCATTAATACAAAAATCACATAATCAAAAAAATACGAATAAGTAAATGTTGAAAAACTTTTAACTTTTAACTCCCTATAAGTAATCTTTATTTTTCGTTTATAGTTATTCTTATTTTTTTTATTCTTCTTTTGTCAGCTTCTTCTATATAAAACAAGAAATTACTATAAGTAAATTTTTCGCCTTTTTGTGGAATTTCTGCTCTTATTTCTAAAATCAAACCTGCCAAACTATCAGCATCTCCTTTAATATCATCAAATACATCATCTTCAATATCAATAATTTTATAAAAATCATTTAAAAGAGTTTTTCCTTCGAAAACATATATATTTTTATCAATTTTTTTATAAAGATTTTCAGTTTCATCAAATTCATCATTAAGCTCACCTACTATCTCTTCAAGAATATCTTCTAATGTTACAATACCAAAGGTGCCTCCATATTCGTCAATAACAATTGCTAAATGAATTTTTCGTTTTTGAAATTCTTCTAACAAGTGGTTTATTTTTTTTGTTTCTGGAACAAAATATGGTGCTTGTATAAGCTTTTGCCATTTAAAATCATCTTTTTCATAAATATATGGCAAAAGGTCTTTAGAGTGTAAAATACCTTTTACATTATCAAAAGTTTCTGAATATACTGGAAATCTTGAGTATCCAACGCTACGTATAATGCTTATAAGTTCAGATAATGGAGAATTGATTTCAATAGCAACAACATCAATTCTTGATTTCATTATCTCCTTTGCATCAATATTACCAAATTTTACTATACCCTCAAGTATTCTTTTATCGTCGTGCTTATCAACAGTTAAATCAATGGCATCGGAAAGGACATCAATAGAAAACTTTTTTTTCTTTCGTTCAAAATATCTTTTAATAATTGAAGTCGAATAAATTAATACAGAACTTAATGGACTAAAAAACTTTTCTAAAACAAACATAGGAAAAACCATAAATTTTGCAAACTTCAGTCCAAATTGAGTTGCATATACCTTGGGGATAATTTCGCCAAAAAGTAGTAATAAAAAGGTTACGACTACTGCTTGAAAAACAAAACCTAATAATTTTGCATTTGAAAAATCAACCAGAGAGTTTGATACATATGTTGATAGTATAATTATACTTACATTAACAAAATTATTTGATATAAGTATTGTTGCTAAAAGCCTTTGTGGCTTATTAAGCATGTTTATCAAAACTTTACTTTTTTTATTCTTACCTTCTCTTAGATGCTCATTATCTGAAGGACTCAATGAAAAAAAAGCAACTTCGGAACCTGAAACCAAAGCTGAACATACAAGAAGTAATATCATAATTAATAAACCTATAACAACACCAACGGTTATAGGAAGAAATTTAATATCACCTAATAGTAAAACTGTTAATACTTGAAATCCTGTATTCATTATCATACCATATAATATATTATATCAATTGAAAATTTGGTTGTTAAGGAGTAATTAAAATAGTTTGTCCTATTTGTTGTTTATATTTTATACTTTATAATTATTTATATAAAAAGATGTCAAATAACTCATTAGGATATACCATTATTAGAAACTTTTACACCAAATTTCTTTTTAAGAAACAAATCAACCCAGTAATTAAAAAGGTAAATCATCTTGTTCGTCATTAGAATCAAAGGCTACGCTATTATTTTCTTCCTTTGTATTTTGACTTGCATACGGATTTGGTTCAACTGTTTCTTTTTGATTTGTGTTTGGATTTGGTTCAACTGTCTCTTTTTGATTTGTGTTTGGATTAGATTCAACTGTCTCTTTTTGATTT